>JAFRYG010000103.1 GCA_017441205.1 Pseudomonadota bacterium | reverse complement strand
TTTGCTGCACATGTTTGAGAAATCTGCCATTTCCCGGATACACATTTCGAAAGTGTACTTCCGTCACATTTCCATGTATCGTTTGTACATTGGAGTCCTACACTGGGATCGCACGTTCCTGTGCCGGCATTACACATGGTATTTGCTGCACATGTTTGAGAAATCTGCCATTTCCCGGATACACATTTCGAAAGTGTACTTCCGTCACATTTCCATGTATCGTTTGTACATTGGAGTCCTACACTGGGATCGCACGTTCCCGTGCCGGCATTACACATGGTATTTGCTGCACATGTCTGAGAGATTTCCCATTTCCCGGACACGCATTTCGAAAGTATATTTCCATCACATTTCCAAGTGTCACTTGTACATTGGGGTTCACCGCTGGAATCGCATATTCCTGTTTCAGGATTGCACTCGGGATTATCTTTGTCCGAAGATTCAGAACATGCACTGGCCACCAAGGCACTTAAAACCAAAACAAAAGTTAACTTTTTCATGACGAACTCACCTTTGTACATCAGGGAATATTGAACAATGAGCCTTTTGCTCAAACGACCTCTCGGACCCATTCTGAGCCGCTCAAACTTCAGCTCACATTGAGTGACCTCAAACCATACGATAATATGTGATATTATAAATATAATACAATTTTTTCGATAAAAAATCGCAGATTGGCAAACGTCAGGAAACATTGGATTTCATGCAAATTTCCGAATGGACACAATAATAGAAAGCCGCCGCGTATTTGCCAACGGCAAAAGCAGGCGGCAAGAGGGCGTATTGGTGATGGTACAGACGTGCGGGCCGCGCGTCTGTACCATCCCAATAGCCCGCACCCGCGAGCTGTAGAGACCCGGGCGTCTCAAAGCGAGCGCACACAAAACGCTCGCCAATCGCGCAAAAGCGAGTTATGGTGCGGGCAGCTAAGGGCGAGCCCCTGCGAATGACGGAGAGGTGCCATGCAGGAACGTTTTTTTCCGATCGGGATTCAGACTTTTGAAAAGATTCGCGAACGCAATGCGGTTTATGTCGACAAAACGGCTTTGATCTATCGGCTTGTCAAGGGCTATAATTACGTCTTTCTTTCGCGCCCGAGGCGTTTTGGCAAGTCATTGCTCGTTTCGACGCTGCGAGCATATTTTGAAGGGCGCAAAGATCTTTTTGAAGGGCTCGCAATGGCGCAGCTTGAAAAAGACTGGCTCCAATATCCCGTGCTGCATTTTTCGCTGAGTTTAAAACGGATCACCAACATCGAAGGTCTGGGGAATTTGCTCGATTTTCTGCTGTCTGAAATGGAGCAGATTTACGGGCGCGGCAATGCTGCGGATAGTGAATACGGTCTTCGCATGGCAAATCTGGTGCAACGTGCGTTTGCGCAGACGGGCAAAAAAGTCGTGCTCCTTTTCGACGAATACGATGCGCCGATTCTGGATACCATGCATGATGAAAAACTCATGGAATCCGTACGTCAGCAGCTGCGCGATTTTTATAGTCCCATCAAAGATTTGGACAGCAAACTGCAGTTTGTATTTATTACAGGCATCAGCAAATTCAGCCAACTGAGTATATTCAGCGAACTCAACAATTTGACGACGATTACGATGGACAGCGAATATGCGGCAATATGCGGTTTTACCAGGGATGAAATCGTCACGCAAATCGCACCCGAAGTCGAGAATTTTGCACGTTCCATGAATATATCCGTGAATACAGCTTTATTACGTATAAAACACAAATATGATGGTTATCATTTTTGTGAATCATCGCCGGATATATACAATCCATTTAGTTTGCTGAATTGCCTGAAGGAAAAGAAGCTTCGCAATTACTGGTTTTCGACGGGTACGCCGACGCATCTCACTAAAGTATTAAGTCAATATACATTGCGTCCCGAGGAACTGGAAGGTTTTATGGCTTCGCAGAATATGTTTGATGTCCCGGTTGAGCTGGCTCAAAGTCCAATTCCCGCTCTATATCAAAGTGGATATTTGACCATCAAATCATGCAGGGGAGCACGTTATATCCTTGGTTTTCCAAACGACGAAGTCAGAGTTGGTTTTTTGCAGGGATTAATGCCCTATTATTCATACAAAACGAGCAGCGAAAATGAAATCTTTCTGTTAAATCTGACTGCTGCACTCGAAGATGGCAATGTAGATGAAGCAATGCAACATCTTCGAAGTTTTTACAGCTCCATCCCCTATGATGCCGAAAAGCAGGATGAAGATCATTATAAAACAATATTTTATTTAATATTCAGACTGGCTGCTGCATTTTCTGTTCGTACAGAAGAGCGCAGCGCCGCCGGTCGTTGCGATGCATTGATAGAAACCGACGATACCATCTATGTATTCGAATTCAAACTCGAAGGCACTGCCGAAGAAGCACTCAAGCAAATCGATGATAAAGGCTATGCGATTCAATACGAAGCCGGAGACAAGAAGATAGTCAAAGTCGGCGTGAATTTTGAGAAGGATAAACGGACGATAGATCGCTGGGTTGTGGGATAAATGAAGCGCAGCCCACGGCAATGCCTGGCATAAAGCCTGCCGTACCTATGCGTTTGCCTCTTCTGCCGCGATCCGTTCCAACAGGTTTATGATATATGCAAAGACGAACTTGCCATATTCCTCGCAAAATCCAGTATGATATGCCAATATACATCGACGGGTAATCATGTATGACTGCCCGCCGGAACCACGCTGAATCTGTGCGGTGTGAAAATGGTAATTATCGCTGACAGTTCATTACGCCAGGAAATTCTGGAACTGGAATTCGATGCGCTTGGCGTTGCCAGTGCGAATCCTTCAAAAACGTGGCCTGCATACATGCAGGCCATCGCAAACCCGGTACCTCCGCAGCTTGAGTATCTGCGCAGAAATGCATCGTGCCGTTCCGGCTTCGATGATATCATGCCCGGCACTCAATCCATCCTGTGCTGTGCCATCGAACTCCCTTTGTTCCGCGATGATACGCCATGTCATTACGCCAGATTTTGTGCGATTGGCGATTACCATCAGGTCATTCGCGAACAATTGTCGAAGCTCGACATCATCCTCAGAAAGCATTTCCCGATTAAGAACAGCCGGATATGCGTCGACACAGCCCCGGTCCTGGAGCGCGAACTGGCAGTTCGCGCCGGTCTGGGAACCATCGGATTCAATCGTATGGTCATTCATCCGCATTTTGGGTCATTCATTGCATTGGGCGAGCTTTTTATCGATCATGATCTGACGATTTGGCGAAACGATATCGAAATCAATGTTTGTCATGACATACCGGATTCTGCGTATGTTCCCGGTTCATGCGGATGTTGTTTCGAGTCTGAACGCCGGTGTATTGCCGCATGTCCGACGGGTGCACTATCTCAGGCTGGGTACGACTTTAACCGCTGTATTGCCTACTGGACGACGCAGCACAAAGGCATGATTCCCGCCCCCATTGATCGTGCCATCGGCAATTGTCTGTGGGGATGCGATCGATGCCAGAATGCATGCCCCCGCAATACACACAAACAGCCCATACGGAAGATGCCCGATGCCCATCCGCTCCACAAGCTCACGCTCTCGGAAATTCTCACGCTGAGCGCACGTCAGCTCAGAAAGCGTCTGTCAGGTTCATGTATTGCGGATGCCCATCCCTACATGCTCCAGCGCAATGCCTGCATCGTCATTGCCAATACACACGATCTGGCGCATGCATCCCTTTTGGGGAATATTGCCGAAACCCATGATTGTGACTGGGTTCGTGAAACCGCAAAAAAAATGGCCGCGCGTATGGAGCATCCATAGCGCGGCCCCGGCCAGCCGTATGAGGACCGCTGCTGCGGCCCTCATAGGCGGCCCACTCAAAGACCAACCAGGGCAGACGTTCCTTGGAACGTCTCTGACCATTATTTATTGCTAATTGTGACTTTACCCATGTTTTCGGGCTTGGCTTTATCGGGTTCAACCCAATTAACGTAACAATAGACGGTCTGGGCATCTTCCTTTGAATCTGCAGGATCGTGTTTCAAATCGAAGCTGAATACATATCGATATTCACCTTCCGTACTGATCTTGCCAGTCCACATATGTTCATCGTTCGAAGCTTCGAGGCCAAATTCTGGATTTGCCTTACCCTTGCTCGATGTCCATGTCTTGCTGCTGAAAGGATCGGATGCATTGGCTGCTTTGGCATAAACGAAACTCGAACCCACGACATTTGCGCAGGATGCATTGAGCGTCGTGCATCCATTAATATATATCTGTCCGTAGATGGTATGATCTTCGGTCGTCTTTGCCGTATAGGTATCGTTGCCATCGAATTTTTCCATACCGCATTTATACATATTGACGCCGTCGCCCCATTCGAAGGGCTTGTTTTCGACAGTCGCAGCGACCTTGAGTTTGCCGGCATCAGCGCGATCGAATGTCGTCTTGTCGGCAGTACCGCAATAGACCTTTTTGCTGTCATCGGTACTGAAAGCATAGACGACTTCATAATCACCGGCATCCGGTGAGATGGAAGCCCTGAATTCATCGTTGAAACCGACGTTTTTATCGTACTCAGCCTCGACAAACTTAAATTTATCGAGTTCATCCGTGGATTTGCCATAGCCGACCCAGCCTTTCAGGCCATCGCATGCACCATCATCCTCGCTGCATCCCTGGACGAAAACCTGACCACGGTATTCGATGGAATCGCCGGATTTAATGGTCTGATCATCGGTCGGGAACAACCGGCACCAGGAGACCTCTTTGTCGATAATCGTGGCCTTGCCCATATCATCGATCTTGGCTTTATCGGGTTCGACCCAGTCGACGTAGCAGAACACATCCTGAGCTTTTTCCTTTTCATCCGCCGGGTTGTGTTTCAGTTTGAAGTTGTACACGTAGCGGTGTTCGCCTTTGGCGAGTTTCATGCCGGCCATGTACTCATCATTGGGATAGATACTGACATCGAATTCCGGATTCAGCTTGGCTTTTTCGTGGTACCAGGCTCTGCTGTCGAAGCTCTCACCGGCCTTGTCCTTGGTCGTATGATACAGCCATGATTCCACGACATTGGCGCAGCACGAGTTCGTCGTCGTGCATCCATTAATATAAATGGATCCGTAGATCATGTGTTCGACCCCAGCGGCTTTGGTATAGCTGTCATTGCCTTCGAATTTTTCGATACCGCATTGGTATTTGTTCTCGCCATCGCCCCATGTAAAGGGTTTGATGACGACATCCTCGCTCACTTTGAGCTTGCCGGCTTTTTTGCGATCAAATACGGTCTCATCGGCCGTACTGCAATAGACTTTCTCACCTCCGTTCAAGCTGAAAGCATAGACGACTTCATAATCGCCCTTGACAGTCGGCTTGACCGACCCAACGAATTCATCGTTGAAACCGATATCTTTATCGTAAGAGGCTTTGCTGAACTTGAAGTCCTCAAGTTTATCGGTGGATTTGCCGTAACCGACCCAGGCATCCAGCTTGTCGCATACACCTTCAGGTTCCGTACATCCCGAAACGAAGGCCTGGCCATAATACTCGAATGAATTACCGAGCTTAATTTCCTGTGGTTTTTCGGGGAACATCTGGCACCAGCTGATCTTGGGTTTAGCCGGAGCCTTGACCGTCCAGGACATCATCTTATCCATCGAGAAGGTCTGGGAATCGACGGTGTCACAGTATTTCCAGGTCGTTCCATCATCGACGCTGAAGCGGTATGCAACCTTGTAATCACCGGCGTCAGCAGTTTTAAGCGCTGCCATGTATTCGTCATTCTTGGCAGCATTCTCGCCGGTGAAATTGTCGTTGAACGTGGCTGCCTTCCAGGTGAATTTTTCATCCAGATCGGATTCATCAACAGCATTTTTGCCGTAACCGATTTCAGCTTTGAGTACATCGCATTCCTTGGCTTTGTCCGTGCAGCCCTCGACGTAGACCTGAGCGTAGACGAAGTCACTCATCTGACCGGTTTCAGAAGTCATCGACGGCGGATTGTTCACGATCTGGCACCAGGTAACTTCCGGTTCGATTTCCTCGGGGACGTGGAGCACGGCTGTCTTGGTCTTATCAAATCCTTCCTTATCATCGAAATCGCAGTACTCCCATGTTTTTCCGCCATCGACGCTGAAGCGATAGATGAGGGAATAGTCATCGGGATTCAGGTTCGCAGGAACCGAAATCACGGCACTGTATTCGTCGTTATTGCCGGTCACATACTTGTCATTATAGGTCGCAGCCGTATAGGTGAACTTGTCTTTGTCCGGATCGCCGTTGAGCTTTCCGTATCCGACTTCGGCCTTGATCTTGTCGCATTTCTTGTCACCTTCAGTGCAGCCTTCGACCCAGACCTGACCATAAATGGCTTCGGTTTTTTCGCCGGGCATTGCTTCTGCATATTCCGGGCTCTGGAGACGGCACCATTTGATCGTATCCTTGTCTTCACGGACGGTCATGGGCACGGCTTTTTTCATATCAAAACCGGGATCATCGTCGTAATCGCAGTACATCCAGGTCTTGCCGTCATCGATGCTGAAGCGATAGACAACCGCATATTCGCCGGCTTTGGCCGGTGTCAGAGCTGCCATGTATTCGTCATTATTGCCGGCATCCGAAGCCAGGGCATTGCGAGTGGCATCGACATAGTCAAACGCCTTGGCATCGGAAGCATTCTTGTCACCATAGCCGACCTGACCCTTGATTTTGCTGCAGCCTTCGGCAGTTCCGGTGCAGCCATCCACATAGACGCGTCCATAGATATTCGGCGTTTCATTGTTGGCCCGAATGTCGATGCTATCCGGGGCCTGAATACGGCATCCGCCAATCACCGGTTCGGGGGGCGGTTCCACGCTGTCATCCTTGACCGTCCAGGTGATGGCATCCGAAGCCGAGAACCCTGTATCATCCGTCGTATCGCAATACGTCCATGTCTTGCCATCATCGACGGACATGCGGTACAGAATCGAATACGTTCCCTTGGCATCCGTCTGAACCGATGCCATGAACTCATCGTGATCCTGTCCACCGGCGCCATCGTACGACGAATTGATCTGGGCATCCGTCCAGTTGTAAGCACTTCCGATTGCTTCGGTCGACGTCAGTGACGGCGATCCATAACCGACCTGGGCTTTCAAATCTGCACAATGATTCTGATAATTCGTGCAGCCTTCCACGAATGCCTGTGCATAAATGGCATCCGAAGCCACGCCGACCTTCGATTCGATCTTCGTATTGGCATTGACGATCCTGCACCATCCCACGGATTTTACGGATTCAGGTTCATTGGCAACGATGACCGTGCCGGCATCCGCAATGCTGAATTCAAAATCGGAACCGCTCCTACCGCAATACTTCCAGTTCACGCCGTCCAGGCTGAAGCGGAACGCAACATGGTACTGACCTTCCGCAGCCATCTTGATGCCATCGGCCATGTATTCATCGTTGTTTCCGGAAGCCTCGCTGCTGAATGCTTCATTGCGTTTGGCTTCCTTCCAGACGAATTGCTGCAGATCAGTGACGTCCATGAGGGCATATCCGACCTGTCCGATAATGCCATCGTGGGAATTTGCCGATCCCGTCTTGCCCTCTTCATAGACCTGTGCATAAGCTTTGAGCTCATCACCAGTCTTCATCGGAGATTCGACCCAGGTCAGCTGACACCAGTCTATTTCTGCCGGATTATCGCTTGCTGCGAGATAGGTAAACAGACCCGCATTGTACCTCGTTTCACCGACGAGCAAATTGACAGTGACAGTTCCGCTTCCCTCGGGAGCGACGGCAACGACTTTTTCTGCTTCGACGGATTTGGGCGTCACGCAGTTCGTTGCAAAGCACACCTGCGAAGCACCGGTCAGATTCTTACCGCTGATCGTCACTTCGGTTCCGGCCATGCCGCTGCTGGGAACCAGTCCCGTCACGCTGGGAGCCGTCGAGGACTTGGTATTGTTGTTGCCGGGATCAGTCTGACCGGGGTTCTGTCCAGGATTCTGGCCAGGATTCTGACCGGGGTTCTGTCCAGGATTTTGACCGGGGTTCTGTCCAGGATTTTGACCGGGATTCTGACCAGGATTCTGACCGGGGTTCTGACCAGGATTCTGGCCGGGATTCTGACCAGGATTTTGGCCGGGATTCTGACCAGGGTTCTCTTCGATCGGGTCTTCAACATCCGAGGACGATGCACATGAGGAAAAGACCAAACACGATACCATTACAAACAAACAGGTTTTCCAGCGTTTCATGTTTAACTCCCAGTGATTCGGTAATGACTGTTCTCTGGCAATCTGTCACCAAAGATTAAAGTGCTGACTATCATAGCGAATTTGTCGGACGATTGCCGCTCTTATTTCATTTTATTTGTCATCGCGCCAAAATTTTATCGCCCTCAGATTGCACAGCAGAAAGACACATTCGGACTCAAAACAAATAGATACTGACTAAAAAACCGCATTTGAGATGTTGCCGCAAAGAGTTTATAATGATCGCAACTTTTATTTCTCTCACTGTCCAGGAGATCAACTTATGAAAAAGCTGCTATTTCTGATTGTTCTTATTGGCATGTTCGGACTCACCAGCTGCGATGACGCTGTCATCCTCAATAACAATGCTCCCATTGATGACGAAGGACAAATCCAGGATGACGATGATGACGATGATGATGGCGATGATGATGCCCGGGAAGGCAAATCATCCGCAAAAGGCAAAGCATCGAAGACCGGCGACGAAGACGAAGATGACGACGATGCGGATAAGTCTGACAAAACCAAGCCCGAAGGCACCGAAAAGTCACCTGATGATACCAAAGCCGACGACGACAAGACCAAGGAAGACACGCCTCCAAAAGACGAGACTGCCGGGCGGGAGGAAGCTCCATCCTGTCCCGACTGCGCCGAGGACGAAAAATGCGTCGATGGTCAGTGTCTGCCGCGCTGCATCGACGAAACCACTTACTGTAACGGAGACTGCCTCTTTCTCGACAACCTGCACCTGAAAGACTGCAATACATGTGCAGACAATTATTGTGATGCCGACGCAAACCTCGCCAATGGCTGCGAAATCAACGCCATGGACACCGATAACAACAACTGCGGTGCCTGCGGCAAAGTCTGTGAAGCCGGCACTTCCTGCAAGGCAGGCGTCTGCGAAAGCAATTGTGAAGAAGGAAAGACCTGGTGCGGCGAATCGTGCCTCAATCTGTCCGAACTCCACCTGGCCAGCTGTTCCGCATGTGCAGACAACTATTGTGATGCCGACGGAAATCTCGCCAATGGCTGCGAAATCGATGCCAAAGGATCGGATGCAAACAACTGCGGTGCCTGCGGAAAAGCCTGCAATTCCGGAGAGGTCTGCAACAAAGGTACCTGCGCCGTGCCCTACGAAAGTCATAGAATGATGGTCGTCGGAACCGGTTCAGAACTCATGGTCCGCAAAGGCCCCGGCACAACTTATGAAGACTTCGGTGAACTGTACGACTTCCAGTATATTACCGTCCTCGAAGAAAAGGACGGATGGTATCGCCATAATTTTAATGGACAGGATGGCTGGAGCTCCGGTGACTACCTGATGGATGCCTGCGATAATTGCAAATCCCGCAAAGCCATCGATTACGCCGAAAAATTCCTCTACGATCCCAGTACGCGACTTTGCACCTGGGATCATCTGACGCACGAACCCATCATCCAGAACTTCACCGATCTGTGGGCCAATTACCAGTATTATAATCACGGATACAACGACAACTGTGCCAATTTCGTTACAGCCTGCCTCAAATCCACCGGGCTCATTTCCATCAGCAGCGGCAATTATATCAATGTAGGCCAGATCGACAACCACTGCGACAAGGGAACCGACGGTTACCGGAGGATCTCTTTCGAACAGGCAAAACCCGGCGATATATGGGTCAATACCAGCCACGGCCACACCGAACTCGTTCTGGGCTACAAAAATGGCGTCGTCTATCTGATCGGTTCGAACAACTTCTCGTCGGGCGACAGCAGCAAAGTTTGCCAGATTAACACAGGTGCCGGCGTCGGAAGCTACCAGCGCGTCAGCTACAGCTCCTCAAGCAAGGGCAGCACCGGCTACATCTGTTCACGTCAGTAATTCACGACAGGCATTTTCCCGCATACTTTTCTGTTCGGATGCCTGATTTTGGGGTGGCCAGACCTTTTCGCCTGAAGCGAATACGGTCTGGCTGCGCGCCTATTTGCCGATGGCAAATACGGCGCGCCAAACCTGATGTGCATTTCCCCAAAAACAAAGCAATTCCCTGCCCCCTGAATCCTCTCCCCCAATTTCCTATACCAAATGACAGGGTATTTATGATATAGGGGCGGCCAGAGGGGGATCTGTCCGGATTTCAGGCAGCTTATTGCGCCGATTTAGTGAGAATTCCATGCGCGTAGTTTGTGAACAGTGCCAAGCTAAATATATCGTTCCCGACGATAAAATCGTCAAAAATGTTCTTTGCTGGTCATGCCAGAAATGTGGCCATGTGATTACCACCCGTGTGGAAAAAGCCCCCCAGACGGACGCCAATGGTACGGGAACGCTCGAAAAATGGCGGGCAACCGGCCTCAATACACCGCGCAAGCTGCAGAACGAAACTCCTATCTGGTATTACTCCTATAATGGCGAAAGTTTTGGACCATTCACCGAAACGGAACTCAAGGACCGTCTCCTCTCGGACAAAATGTCATCCTATGCGGAACAATGTTTCGTCTGGTGCAAGAACTTTACCGAATGGAAACCGGTGCTTGAGGTCGAGCCATACGCAAGCGCATTGCTGATGCCGCCTCCTCCGCCGCCCGCTCCGCCGACCATCAAAAAGGCGCCCAGCGAAAATCTCCCGCCTCTGTTTTCCACAAATGCCGCAAACAAACGCGAATCCACTTCTGCGCCCGCCGTTGCATCCCCGAAAAGTTCCTCTCCCGATCTGGTCGGACTCAAGCATCGTCTGCTCAAAACGCCGACCACGCCTGCCGGAAACATGCCCGAAAGACAGCGGGAATCCCTTGCGCGTCTGGCGACGAGCAACCTTTTTGGAAAAGTGGAAATCTCACAAAAACCGCAGGACGACGTCCCCACACATCAGGCAATGCCTGCGATCGATGAGATCGCCCCCGAACCTGAAGAAGATACAGGTGACACCACGCGAGTCGGTGCGCCGTCACCACTTTTGTCGTTCCAGTCTCTGGATGTCACATCGTCAGGTATCAAACGTGAAACGACGACCGACGGTGCCTCCGGAAAGGTGCGTCCATTCCCGTCTGTTTCTTCGCTGAGCTCAGTTTCGCGAACCAGCGGGCAAAATAAAGAAAGTGCTTTTGCGCACCCTCAAAGCCCGGCACCCAATATTTCTTCCCTGTTCGGTTCAAAGCCTGCCGCATCACCGAGCTCTTCCCAGATTCCGCGATTTGCAGGTTTGCGATCAATTTCTTCATCTTCAACACCTGCCGCACGCACCAAAGACGCTTCACAGTCGCGCCTGAATGCATCGGATCTGCTCAAAAAGAACAATTTAGGCAATCAGAATCAGCCGGAAAACCTGACGGATTTCAAGGAAGATATCGGCGATATCGTCCAATCTGCCGAAAAACCTGCCATTTCTTTGACAAACAAAGCTTCTGTCCGGGACAGCAGTATCAGTTCCTGGCTGCCCTCTCAGAGCAATCTGCATCTGGATTCCCCGAGCAATGATTTTTCTGTCGGCGATATCAAACTCAAAAGCGACGTCATCGACAGCAAAAGTGCCAAAGATTCCCTGCCAAGCTTCCAGATTCCCCCCAAACCGGCAAGCCCATCCGACAAGCAAAACGCACCGGTCGATCCCAACGAACAATCCGATCTTCCCTTTATCGACATGGACGATCCCAGCCAGGACGTCTCGGATGCCGAAGTACTCGATAGCTCGGATGTATTGCCGGACATCGACATGGAGGAAGATTCTCAGCTCCTCTCAAAAGATGAAGTCCAGGCTGCAGATGCCGACCATTCCGATGATATCGGGGATATTGATCTCGAAGCTGAACAATCTGCTCTGCCCGGCGTTACCGATAGCCCGGCCACATCAGAACAGCCGGAAGAAGATGCAGAAGGCGGGTTCATGTCTTCCTCAGACATGCTCGCGATGTTCCGCAAATCCAATATCACCAAGGCTGTCCCTCAAAATCCCGCCCCCGTTTCGGATATTTCGGATTCATCCGACCTGGCAGAGATCGATCTGGATGACGAGAGTTCCCAGATTATTCAACACGAAGTCATCGAATCCCTCGAAGGCGACAGCACAGACCCGAATGCGCCCAGAATCAGCGGCCTCGTCGGCGCTGACTCGCTTTTCGACAATGTCCCCGGCCAGGAAGCCAAAGCAAAGGTTTCGCACAGCAAACTGGAAGAAATTGCAGCACGCCATGCCGATCTGTTCGCAGAACTCGAAGCCGCTGAACCCATACCCGATCACAGCGAATCCGGTATCAGCGAGAATTCGATGATGATCCAGCTTGCGCATATCCAGAAAATTCAGACCAAGGAAAAACGAAAGAGTAAGGTCGGCCTCATCGTGGCCATCGTCATCGTTGCCCTGGTTCTGATTGGCATGAGTATCGGCGGCATCGTTCTTCACGACAGAGAAAAGACCGAAGTCAGCAGCAATACTGGTTTCAATACGGCTTCTGGACGAACGATTTCGAGCGATGAACTCGACGAACGCCTCGTTCCCGTCGATGATTTCGAAATCATCGAAGTCGCCCCGGTTGCTAAAAAGCCATCTTCCGGCTCAGGTTCAGGCTCAGGTTCAGGTCGTTCCCGTTCCGGCAGCAAAGCGCCGACCATTCTGGAAGAAGCGGCAGACGCCATTTATGGTGCCGAGGAACATAATGAACCCGAAACGAAGCCCACTCAAGCCGCCACACGTCAGGATGGACGCGCGAATGTTCAGTTTGGCAAAACCAACGACTTTGCCAGCACCGAGGGCGTTCAGGGTTCAAAATATGCCGTCAAGGGCAGTTCCTCGAGCCGCGATGCATTTGCCAGCGGTCTGAGCAGCGTCTCGAGATCCGTCCAGGACTGTGCAAGACGTGCCACAAATACCGGCGATAAAATGCCCCCGAAGATCTATCTCAACCTGACCATTGAACCGACGGGCTCTGTCGATACCTTTACAATTCAGGGCGCTCCGACACCCGAAAAGTTCAACAATTGCCTCGAAAGTAAAAAGGGAGCCTGGAAATTCAAGCCATTTGAAGGGTCTGCTGTTTCCATTCGACAGGCTTTCATTCTCGGATAAATTCTGGCATGATTCTTTTATAATTCCCAGAGCCGTTTCTGGCACGTTCAGGGAGGTTTGATATGAAGATTCAGAATTCTCGCTTTTGTAAATGCCTGCAAGTAATCGCCGTGGCCGCATGCCTCGCATGCGCCGGATTGCTCGCCGTTTCTGCGAATCCGGCAGATGTCCTCGCACAGGATACCGACAAAATCACCATGGAATTCATTGGCTTTGGTGCCAATCCGGATTTCTATGCCATCGTTCAGGGCAGCAAGCTTTCGGGCAAATCGCTCGTCATCTATAAAGTCGGCGGACAGGGTCCGACACTCGTTTACCCACTGCGAGGCGTAACACTCGCTCAGGCCCTCTCATCCAAGGAAGTCGCGCCCTATGGCATTCAGTCTGACAACTATGCTGCCGGCATGAAGGCTCCGGCTGGCTATCAGCTCGGCGGGATGGTCATCGGCGAAAACCTGCAGCTGACGCTCTCGGCCGGTGAACAGCAGATGACACTCGGATATGCAGCCATCTTCTCGGATCCGACCCGAAAGAAAACTGCGCAGGTCCGCATTAAAAGTGCCTATTGGACTGCAGACAGCAAGCGCGTCGTCATTATCCTGAATCAGAAACTGGATGGCGACTGGCCAGTCGATACCGATATGGTTGCAGCGTTTACACTTGGATAACGCATTCGTTCCCTATGCATTGGAGCCAGGATTTCCATCGGATATCCTGGCTTTTTTATTGGTCGCAAACATTATCCCCCAAAAAAGTGCGAAGGCGTATTGGCCGCAGGCCAATAGCCGCAGCCAGCGGCGCGTATTTGGCCGCAGGCCAAACAGCGGCGCCCAAACAAAATGAATATTGTTATGAATAACAACTTTGTTCTGCTATATTTGGAGGCGGCTTTTTGTAAGCATAGGGAGCATAAAAATGAAAAAAGTACATTGGTTATGGTGTGTATGTATAGCAGGGTTGTGCGGCTTTGCAGGATGCAGCGACGATTCCACTTCCATCGCAGGCCCTTCCGGAACCGGCGTATGCGGCGATGGCAGCTGGAACACGGGCGAAGCATGTGATGACGGAAACACGGTTTCGGGTGACGGATGTTCGGACACCTGCTCGGTGGAACCGGGATATGAGTGCCTTGGAGGAAAGAGCTGTCAGTATATTCCTGCACCAGAGACCTGCGGCAATGGAATTGTCGATGACAGGGAAGCATGCGACGACGGAAACACGGAGTCAGGTGATGGATGCCTGAGCAACTGCATGTCTGCAGAACCGGGATACAAATGCCCCCCCACCGGCGGACAATGCGTACCGGAATCGCAGATTACGCCGACATCCCCCGTCTGCGGAGACAGCAAAGTCGATGAAGGCGAAGCATGTGACGATGGCAACACGGATTCCGGAGATGGCTGCGCGCAGGATTGCAAATCGGTTGAATCCGGATATAAGTGCCCGCCAGCCGGAGGCACATGTACCAAAACAGGCACAAATGACCCGGATAACAGCGATTGCGGCGACGGTATTCTCGGCAATAACGAAACCTGCGACGACGGCAATAAAGATGATGACGACGGTTGTTCATCCAAATGCGAAACAGAACACGGATGGGTATGTGATGATGGAAAATCCTGTCATACCACCTGCGGTGACAACATCGTCATTCAACTCCCGGCAAAAGACGGGGATGGCAATTACATCTGCAGAACCGAAGAGAACAAGGATGAAGACGCCCCCTATTCCGATGAAGATGCCAATAACAAATACTTTGGCTGCAAATACGGTTTCATCCCCATCGAAGTCTGCGATGATGGCAATAACGATGACGGTGACGGATGCTCCGCCGACTGCAGCCAAATCGAAGAAGGCTTTGTCTGCGAACATTTCGAATCTTCATTCTGCTATACAGAATCCTGCAATGACAATGTAAAACAGCATAATGAAGACTGCGACTACGGCCAGGATTCTGAACAGCTGTACGGCTGGAATATAGAAAAGAAAGAGCCGTACTGTTACAAGTGCAATTTTACGCCGTACTGCGGCGATCATTTCGTTACCAATGACGAAGAATGCGACGAAGGCCTGATAGATGAGGACGGCATTCCAAGCGGCGGCAGCGGTACATACAACGGCTGTCGGGCTGACTGCACATTTGCCGCAAGATGTGGCGACGGCAATGTCGATATCGGCCATGAACTGTGTGACAACGGCACGGATGACGATGGGAATTCCCTGAATACAGCCGGATACAATGTCTGTCGCCCGGATTGTCAGTGGGCAACAAAACTGGATGACGAGGGTCATTTCGATTCGAACTTCTGCGGTGACGGCGTTGTCCAGGATACCGAAGGCGAGGAGTGCGATGAAGGAAGTCTGGACGAAGAGGGGCGTCCCATGCTTCTGAATTCAGAAGGCAAACCCGTTGGCGGATACGGTATATACGGTGGATGCACATTCGACTGCAGACGCGCGGAACAATGCGGCGACGGCATCGTCAACGGCGGCGAGATGTGCGACGTAGGCGACACCGCCGGAGACAAGGGTTGTGCCGCGGATTGTCTTTCTTTCACGCCGGGATGGAGCTGCACGACCAATGATTCCGGCAAATCGGAATGCACACTCATCCCCTGTGGAAACGGCACTCCGGATGAAGGCGAAATCTGTGACGACAACGATCCCAAAGCCAACGGCGGATGTCAGAACTGCTATCCCAGGTCGGGCTACATGTGTCTGGGCGGATCTCCGGCATGTCCGAATGATATCTGTTCGGACAGCAAACGCTGTGCTCTCATCAGCGAAGTCTATGGCAATGGCAAAATCGAATCCGCATTTGAACAGTGCGACGACGGCAATAAAATCGACGGCGACGGATGTACCCAGGGCAAGGTCGATCCCGGCTATTACTGTCCGCAGGATCGCGTCGGCATGCTCTGCATCGCCAAGGCATGCGGCGACGGAATTCTTGCGCACGGCGAACAATGCGACGATGGCAACATCGCATCCGGCGATGGATGCTCGAGCCGGTGCAGACTCGAAGAAGGCTATGTCTGCGCAGTCCCCGGAAGCACTTGCACGACCATTCCCGGCCTGGATTCCTGCGTCTATAAGAATGTCGACATCATTAAATGTACATGCGGTGACGGGAATGTTCAGCATGGCGAACAATGCGACGATGGCAACACCACAGACGGCGATGGCTGTTCATCAGACTGCCGAATCGAAGCCGGTTATGAATGCAAATCGCAGGGCGGAGAATGCATCCATACCACATGCGGAGATGGAAAAATCCAGCCCACATCAGGCTATACGACGATTGAGGAATGCGATCTCGGAACCAGCCTCAATGATGGAACGCACGGATGCACGAAAGACTGCAAACTCACTCAGGGCAGTTACTACGATGATCAGAACAATATCGCCCAGGGAACATGCGGCGACGGCATCCTCGGTGCCGGCGAACAATGCGACGACGGCAACACCAAATCCGGCGATTACTGCAACCCGATTTGCGAAATTGAGCCCGTCTATGAATGCCGCGATGCAAAAACCGGCGACTGCCACCCGATTTGCGGTGACGGCCTGATGATCCCCGGCCTCGAAGACTGCGACGACGGCAACCTCATCGCCGGCGACGGATGCGATCCCGAGTGCAAGATCGAAAAAGGCTTTACCTGCGAAGTTTCAGGACTCATCGATACAACTGGCGACACGCTGTCTCTGCCGATCGTCTATCGCGACTTCCTCAAATACAACGGCAATTCCACACCTCAGGCAGGCAACGGCCGCTTTACGCAGGAACTCTACGATTCCCTGCCCGACGAATGCAAAGGCACCGGCAAGGGCTATCGCCCGAAATACCCGGTCACCGTCGGCGTTCCCGATCCCGACTTCTATTCCTATTGCCCAACCGCATTGTGCGAACAGGCCGTCAAGGAACATATCGGAAAAGATGGACTGCCCGATCTGAATGAACCCGCCAAGATGGTTACGCTCCAGAGAGTTACGCCACCCAACGGAAATCTCACCAAGAGCACCGATTTCGACGTCTGCTCCGACCTCTACACCTGCCCGCTCATGCTCAAATGGTGGTACACCGATATTCCCGGCCTGAACCACCGCATCGATGACGTCCTCGTACTCGGCAAAGTGAAAGATACAGTCGATACCTTCACGATCAGCAACGACACCTTCTATCCCATCAATGGCAAAGGCTTTACGACTTCCGGAACCAACGGCGAATTTACTTCCCAGTTCGAAACCTACTTCAAATACCAGAAAGCCGCCGACGGCACCTATCCGACCCTGGTATTCAACGGCGACGACGATGTCTGGGTATTCTTTAACGGTCATCTCGGCGTCGATGTCGGCGGCATTCATGGACAATGGCGCAAGACAATCACCCTCGATCCAGCAACCGCCGCCAGATTCCACATGTACGAGGGCGGTATCTACAAACTCCAGATGTTCCATGCCGAACGCTGTACGGGCGGTTCGAGCTTCGAACTCACGCTGGCCGGATTCGTCGCCATGGGCAAGAGCACGTGTATGACGAAATGCGGCGACGGCATCGTCGCCGGCCAGGAAACATGCGACTACGGCAATGTTCCTGCAAAAGAACTCGAACTCCTGGGCTGCCAGGACTGCCAGAAAACACCCAACTGCGGCAATGGTATTCTCGAAGGTTCGGAAGTCTGTGATTCCGGATGGAAATGCTACGAAACCGAATACGCTTCGATCTGCACCAAGTACCCCGAAATGGTCATGACTCCGCCTGAAGACCGGCACGGCTGCGAAAACGACTGCACCAACGAGTCATGTCACAACGGCATCCTCGAATCATGGGAAGAATGCGACTGCAAGGACAAAGACAATCTTTCCGGCTGCGATTTCAACAAGCCCGGTACGCTCTGCCTCAATACCTGCCGCGTTTCTGTCTGTGGTGACGGCATCGTCGATGCCCGCAACGAAATCAACATCAACGGCAGCAATTATCCCGAAAAATGCGACGAAGGCGAAGCCAATGGCCCCGATTCGGCAACCTGCACTCAGCTCTGCCAGCCTCCGTTCTGCGGTGACGGGGTCGTCTCCAAAGCGGCCGGCGAAGTCTGCGACCTCGGCAATCTGAACGGCCACTACGGTAAAGATGGCAAACCCGGATGCAGCCTCGACTGCACCTACGAACTCCCCTATTGCGGCGACGGTATCATCCAGCAAGACGAAGGCGAGGAGTGCGACAACGGCAAAGCCAACAACGATTCGGTCTACAACGGCTGCCGCAAAGACTGCAAACTCGGATTCCGCTGCGGCGACGGCATCAAGAATGGTTACGAGGCCTGCGACCTGGGTACCGAAAATAACACCGGTGCTTATGGAACATGCAATCCGGACTGCACCCTGCCCGAACGCTGCGGCGACGGAAAACTCCAGGACGGCGAGGAATGTGACAACGGCGCTGCCAACAAGGACGGCATCTATAAAGGCTGCTCATCAGACTGCAGACTCGGCCCCTACTGCGGAGACGGAAACGTCGATGCCGGCTACGAAAAATGCGACGACGGTAAGAATAACGGCCTGGGCGGATGTTCCACGACCTGCCAGACTCAGGTCAATTAACGGGCGCGGCTATTGGCCTTCGGCCAATACGCCCTGCGCAGCGCGCCTATGCCCCCAAAGGGACATACGGCGCGCTTTTTTTATTATCATATCCCCTTTGACACCCAAATCATGGTGTTTATTTCCTTATGCCCAGCCACAGAGCTCCCGGAATTCGACGGGATATGCATGGATATTAAATGATGAAGAGATAAATATTCATAATCAATAAGGATACAGGTGAGGCCATGAGTAAAAGATTAATATATTGCTGGATTTTCTTGCTGCAGCTGGCCGTCATCTGCTTTGCATGGCCCGTTTCCGCACATGCACAGGGAACACAAATCGAATCCTTCAGCATGGCCGTCACGGATCAGCAGGTTGAAGAGTGGCTTGGCCGCGAAAGCCGAATCGAACATCCCGTCATCGAGGGACTCGAAAAACGGGATGCCGCCACGCTCCACTTCTATTTTTCCAAATCCTACGGGCAGCGCGCAGAAGCCGTCATTGCAACCGCCGAAAAGGCCCGCGAAAAGAATCTCCGCTTCCTGCCGCCCGAAACCGTAAAAGATATCCATGTCTACCTGATCGGTGACATCAACCAGTATTTCGAAGCCCTCCATTCACCGGGCAGAGGACCGGAATGGGCCGCAGGACTCACCATTCTGCGCGACGGCGTCATCCTGATTCGCCTCTCCTCCCACGGCACAGCACGAATTGAGCCCGAAAAAACACTCGCCCACGAACTCAATCACGCCGCTTTGCGACGCTTTGCGCAGGACAATTATTTCCCGCACTGGTTCTACGAAGGTCTGGCGATGACCGCAACAGATGACTGGGACATCAACCGCGCAGAATCACTCGGCAAAGCCGCAATGTCCGGTCAGCTGCTGGAACTGGACGAAATCGATGCCGCCTTTGGAAAAACCGGAACCATCGTCGATCTGGCCTATGCCGAAAGCGCCCACTTCGTCTCGTGGATCGCCAAAGAAAAAGGCGACGATGCCATGAAACTGCTCATCCGAAAAGTCTCCAATGGCGAAGAGTTCGATAAAGCTTTCATCGACGTCTATAAAAGATCTCCCAAGGCTGCCTTCAAAATTTGGTACGACAGCATATCGCGCGGCGAAAGCATTCTGGCTTCGATTTTTTCACACGACGGTCTCTTCTTCTTTATCTCGCTGTTCGCCGCCGTCGCATTGAGCATCGCTCTCTGGCGAAGAACTGCTATCCGAAAAAGAAGACTCGCTGCGATGAACCAGGGACTCTCGGAATCCAATCTGCCCAGCAACCTCCAAAACTTCGGACCATTCCAGGTCAAAAAGTAAGGCTATGTTTGACCACCTATGCTCACTATGAGTTGGGAGTTGGAAGTTGGAAGTTGGGAGTTGGTACCCTATTTACTCGATTCTTTAGCAAGAACCTTTGTGATTGCATAACTCAAAACTCAAAACTCAAAACTCAAAACTCAAAACTCAAACTATCGACAATACTTCCCTATCCCCCATTCATTGGGCGCCCCTCCCTGCCCGCCACCACCACCAGGCTCCTGGCCTGGGCACACTCGCTCGCTGCTGCCGTGCAATCGATTTTGCATGCAGTTCCCGCCGCGCCGTGTGACCTTGCGTGGTGTCAGACTATTCCGGCAATTTCGACCTCGTCAGATCTGAAATTGATTTGAACCGTCCGCTATGTTCATCGGAAATCGCAATCCTTACGAACCCAATCCCCAATGACAGTCCTTTCGGAACCCAAATGCAGTATTGTGAAACGGGACGGATTTGTGACATTCTTTTTTAATTATTAATCTTTTTATTTAACCCCCGAATTCCGGGCTTGGATTAAGGCAATAAAGCTAAAAAAAAGGCCGCGCGTATGGATAACATCCATAGCAGCGGCCGGACGTGCGTATGTGCTGCAGGCACATAGCACGTCCCCCAAACAAGCGAATCAATACCTTGTTCGCTTTATGAGAACTCTCAGCGTTGGAAATGTTCTCACAACCCAATGCTCAGAATCAGTGCGCCATATCCAGGATCATGCTGCAGAGCTTCGGAAAATCGTATCCGGCTTTTGCAGCAATTTTCGGCACCAGACTGTGTGATGTCATGCCCGGAACCGTGTTGACCTCGAGGAAATATGGATTCAAATCGCGATCCGCCAGGAAATCGATTCTGACGACGCCGCTCGTACAATCCAGCGCCTGAACCACCGCTTCAGCCAGGCGACAGAGTTTCGCATCAAAATCTGCACCGAGTGAAGATGGCGTCAGATATTGTGTATCACTGCGATTGTACTTGGCGTCGTAATCATAGAATCGATTTTTGGGGATAATCTGGCAGACGCCAAGAGCCTTGCCGTTCAATGTGGCAACTGTCAGCTCATGACCGCAGATATACTGTTCAAACATCACAATTTCGTCCGGCGAAAGGCTTGCACTTCGCACGGCATCATCCATCTGTGATGCGGTATCCACAATGGTCACACCCACACTCGAACCGTTCCTTGCCGGTTTAACGACCATCGGAAGACCAATTTTATCTATTATATCCGACCAGTCAGCATGACCGGATTCAAGTCGGGACACCGCATCCGGAACGCTCAGAGTCATGCACTCGGGAACCGGAGCCGCTCCGCGGGCCCTGACAATATCCTTCGACAGAAATTTGTCCATGCATACGGATGCTGCGCGCATTCCGACACCGGTATACGGAATCCCGGCCAGATCGAGCATGGCCTGAACCGTCCCGTTCTCACCGCTGCCGCCATGAAGTGCGATAAATACGCGTTCATAACCATGCGATAGAAAATCCCTCATACGGGACGGATCCCAGTCGAAAGTCTCAGCTTCAATCCCAGCCTGCGAAAGCGCATTCGCAATCGCCGTTCCCGACTGAATGCTGATTTCCCGCTCTTCGCTTTCGCCGCCGAGCAATACTACGGTTTTGGGTGATGATGTCATATTTCTCCTTCCTTGAATCGTTTCGTGTACCGAAAACCGCGCACGCGATTTTCCAATCAATTGACAATTCTCTCACTTTGAGAAATGATGACAACGTTTTGAACTTTTGCAACCTTGCCCACGATTCAAGGGGTTCTCAATGATTTGTTCAAACTGTGGAAAAACCATCGCCGACAACTATCGTTTCTGCCAATATTGCGGTGCAGCAACTGACGCAAGCTCAGCAAGGTCATCCGGTACCCTGGATCCCATCAGGCTTCCCAGCGCAAATATGACGACACCAGATTCCCTTGAAGACTGGCTCCGTAAAGACACTATCGAAAGTGTCGAAATCAGTGATCCGAATACACCTGCAATTTCGTCGGATACCTCAGCATCAGACAGCGCAGACAGTGAATTTCATTCGCTCGATCTGCCGCTGCTCGAAGTAAATAGTGAAGATTTTGTTCCAGTCGATGTACCTGCAGAAACGGTTTCCAATCAGCCTGCAGATTCCATGAAGACTGAACTGGACAACGCTCCGGATCGCCTGCAGCAAAACCTTGAACGCACCTGCCGTTCCTGCGGCGCTATTTTGGCTCCTGGGCATCATTACTGCGGAAACTGTGGCTGCCACTACGACAGCGGACACGAATTTACCCCGCCGTCCCCCAATCCAGCCAATGTTTCCGGTGCCAAAGTAGCCATCGAACGCACCAGCTTTATCCCCGAACGTCAACAGCTTCAGCCGGATGCAGAACAGGCCGAATTCGTTCTCTGCCACATCTGTGATGATGGCTCTGCCGGCGAAGAAATACCTCTCTGGGAGGGCGAAAATATCATCGGACGCGGAAGCTCTTCCCTGCTGAGTACCGACCGCTTCGTCAATCCAAAACACCTGCGGCTTGTATGCACTCAAAGCCAGGTTTCCATCGAAGATTTTAATAGCCTCAACGGCGTCTTTATCCGGCTTACCAATGCATCGACAGAAATCCGCAACGGCGATGTCTTTCGAATCGGCGAAGAATTGCTCTGCTATTTCCATGGCAATTCAGTTCAGCCTCTGCTCTCAAACCAGGGTTACGACCAAACCCAGCTGCTCGGAAGTCAGGAATCGCCGGGATGGGGATACCTGCGCATCGTTATGGGAGCATACTGCGAGGGAAGCGTCTACCGTCTTTGCCAGCCCACCGTATCGCTCGGCCGAACGCATGCCAATATTCTTTTCCCAAAAGACGGCTTCGTTTCGGGCACTCATGCCACACTCGAAGGCATGCGGGATCATGCCATCCTGACTGACCTCAACAGCTCCAATGGAACATTTGTCCGTCTTAAAAAACCGCTCCAGACTTCGCAGACGACGTTTATTCTCATCGGCAATCAGCTGCTCAAACTCCGTCCGCGGCGCTGATCTCTTCTCCTATTTCTGCTGCCGGTCCCCGTCCGTGAGGCAGCGGATTCACCCAGTCTATCCATAAGGAAATGTGCCATGACAGATGCCAATGACGCCAATCCTCAGAACAATCCTGCGCCGCTTTTTGAAGGCACGCTGTTTCTTTCACCGCATATCGACTATTTCCAGAATGGTGACGACTTTTTCGTCTACCACAATATATATGGATATATCATTCAGATGAGCGAGGATCTCGTCGATTTCCTCGAATTCTTCCACGACGGCCCCAAAACTGCCGACGAAGTTACCGCCCAGTTCGAAGGCATCTTCGATGCAGATACCCTCAACAACTTCCTGTCTGTGTTCCGTCCGCTGGCATGCATCCTGCCGGATGACAGCTTCGAACCGAAAAAAACGCACGACATGTATCCCACGCTCGCGCGCTGGATTACCGTCGATCAGACCAATCCCAAAGCCATCGTCATCTATGCCTTCGACAACCAGACGCAGAACAGCATCATGAAAATCTCCCTGGATCCCTGGGAATCCAGAGTCTGGAGCTACATCAAAGGCGACAAGACCGTCGGCGAAATCGCCGAAATCATCGCCGGAGAAGACGGCGCGCCCATTGCCGATGTCGAGCTGCGCCTGACTGCATCACTCGAACTCTGGTCACACTGTTCCGTTCAGGCCGTTAAACTCTCGGCAGAAGCCGTCCGAAATACCAAAAACAGCCGCTTCGGAATCCCTCCCTACCTGATTTCGACCATGCCCTACGAAAAAGTCACCGCACACGTTCGCACGCGCGTCGACGAAGAAGGCAATATCCTCGAAGTCTGGGAAGAACCCGTGCGCTGCAAACCCTCGCGTCTCGAGATCATTCCCATCGACGAAAACACCCTGACGCTCGATCGGAACTGCGCACGCCTGTCGTCCATGCTCGCAGCCCCGCACGCAGTCCTCAAAAACCGTTCCTACGGACAGGCCGTCTACGACGCACTCTCGCACTATTTCCCGTTCAGCGGCGAAGTCTGCAGAATTCTCGAAGTCGGCGGCGGTCAGGGCGATACGGCAAAATCATTCATCGAACACTGCCAGAAACAAATCCCCGACACACAGATCGACTATACCATCTTTACGCCCGATGCCGCTCAGGCCGAACTGCTGCAAAATGTCCTGAAATCTCTCGATAATGTCCATATCGTCACGGGCGATATCGAAAAAATCGCGGAAATCTTCTCCGGCCAAACCTTCGACCTCATCTATTCAGATGAATTTCTGGCCAATCTTCCCTCCGTCGCCGTTCGCAAAATGTCCCTCGGCGGCGATGACGAAGACGAAGAGGACGAAGACCGCCCCGACGACGGCGATCTCAAACCCGCACACGCCAGCGACAACAACAAAATCACATTCATCGGCGAAGGCGACGCCGTTCAGCTCATATTCAAATACAAGCTCAACCTCTGCGACGCCCCCGAAGATTTCATCCTCAATTCCGGCTCCCTGCGCCTGCTCGGCAACCTGGCCAAACTCACGACGTTCAATACCCAGATCTTCCTCATCGAATTCGGCGAGGACATCAAATATCCGGTACAAACGCTCGAGGACGGCAAAATTACGTACTCACAGCATTTCGGCATTCTCAAACAAGCCGCCAAAAAGCTCGGTTTCCTCGCCGATTCCCGCTACTGGATGGAAGAACTCGATATCGACCGCGACCTGAGAATGTTTGCAACGACACGTTCGCAATTCAAAGCCATGCGCCAGCTTCTGGCCGATCACGGCGTCGAACTCGAACGCAAACCCTACACCGAACAGGAATTCTCACAAATCCTTCAAAAAGCCGGCCGCAGTGATGTCGTCGAAATCTGCTGCGAACCAGCCGAAGACCGCATCTCGGGACTCGTTTCCCACGCCTACAAAATGCTCCGCATCTATAAGGAACTCGAATTCTGATTCTTTTGAATCTGCAATGATTTACGGGCTATGCGCCGTCGGCGCATACGCCCTTTTTTTGTGCCCGGCTATGTGCATCGGGCACATACGCCGGGCAGCGCGCACCGCGCGCCCCCGGGCCTTGCTTCGCAAGGCGGATCACCACAGTGACGCCAGCTTCGAAATGATGCCGTCCCCCCATGCAATGTATCCCACGCAGCAAAGAAGCAGGAATACATACAAAATGCAGACCCGGACGTTCCGATCCTTCACCAGAGACTGTATCGCCAAACTCAGAAAGATGAGTCCCAGGATAACCGGGACCCAGAATGTCGTCAAATGGGCATCCCAGTTGACAAAATAATCTTTCATATCCATCAGTTGGCCAGATCGGCTATCATTTCCCTGACGGCACGCGGATTGTTGCCAATGACGCGGTTGACCTCGACGCCATTCCTGAAGGCAATGATGGCGGGAATCGACTGGATGCGCCATTTGGCAGCCGCATTCTGCGCAACATCGACATCGCATTTGGCAACGACAACTTTGCCGGCATATTCGTCGGCCAGAGCTTCGATCGTCGGACCAAGTGCACGGCAGGGACCGCACCAGTTCGCCCAGAAATCAATGATCATGGCATTCGCTTTTTTGACTTCAGCTTCGAAATTATCGTCTGTCAGATGAAGAAGATTACTCATTTTAGCTCCTTTAGGTGTGAGGGAATTCGCTCAAATCAAGAAGATTACTCATTTTAGCTCCTTTAGGTGTGAGGGAATTCGTTGTGATCTCAGTGCCGGCAATCAAGCCGCCAGTTTATATTCAGACCTTGCCCGAAATATCGGGAATTCCGGCAATCGTCGTATCGACGACAACGCCCGGATGGTAAAACCGACACAACATCTGTCAAGTGAAGAAAGTTGAAACTCAACACTTTTAATAAAATGAAATGATTTGTTGTGTTTCCAGTTCCAGCAGCAGCGCAGCCGTTTCCGATTCAGGCCATGCCGAAATATCGAGGATGTCGGCAATCGTCGTATTGCCGTCGATCATCGAAATAATAAAACCGGCCCGGGGATTGATATCATTGCGCTTCGATAGTTCAGACATCTTGCACAGCAGTCTGGGCGTCCTCATCACGGGTTTGATTTTTTCCAAAGCCTGCTGCGCTGCAACCGGATCCAGCTTTTTAGCGCCAATTCCGACGACAGACGAAACGCCGGCCATCGTCGGACGCGTGTTCTCACTCTGAACTCCGCCGCCTCTCCTGATACCGACAGGCACCACCCCCATACCGGGCACCACCGGAGACAGATTCAACGCCGTTGGACGCGCATGATCTTCAGGAGATACGCGACGATCCAGCCTGCGAAAATCAAATCGGTCCGCCGCATTGAACTCATTGACTTCCAATGTATTGTTCGGATTGACTGATTTCATCGAATCGACGGTCAGACGACGGGATTCTTCAGATGAACCGATCGGTTTCAATGAATCCACCGTCAGACGTTTGGATTCATCAAAAACATCCAAAGTATTGTCGGCCCAGTCCTGACGCGTTGTTCCATGCGTTACATCCGGAGATACACCCATCCCGGGAACACTGGTCAGAACTCTGTCATTCCCCGAATCGGTCTGCCTCATCCCCAATCTGTTCACCTCGGCAAATACATTGCCCGCAGGCACCGGCGTCGTAATATCCGACGGGACACTTCCCACGGCAACCTCTACGGCATGACAGGAAATATGCGAAATCTTCTCTACGCGTTCACCAAACTTGATGGGAGTCGCCCCCATCGAAATGCGCTCAGAATCGCTCAGACTACCGGAAAGGAAGGGACTGCGCCCATCATCCTGTTCATCGGGCGTATCCAGAATTCCTCCGATATCGATCTGCTCAACATCCATCAGTTCTGCATCAGCCAGCTCCGATTCCGAGAATCCAACCGATATGTTGTCCGGCTCTTCCTCTTCTTCCTCCGGAAGCACATCACGATTGGATATCTCTGCCTTATCTTCCATTAACCCCGAAATCTCTGCGCCGGGATACGCAATGACATCATCTTCTTCGCCAGTCTTCTGAACGTTCTCAGCTTTTTTCTCCTCGGGATGAAACTTCAAAAAGGATAACTCAAAATCCTCTTCAAATAATATATCATCGCTCATTTTTGCCGACAAAACCGGTTCGTTCTCTGAATTCACCAGCATAATCCCGCTGTCACGAACCGGATTTTCTACTGGAATTTCCTCCGGCGCCCGGGGTTCAAAATTGAGATCAATATCAAATTCAACCCCATCCTGTTCATCACCTTCATCGTCATTGTCATCGAACATCTGTCCGGTTCCAGCATATGCTGGCTCGTGCTCATCCACAGTATCCTGACGTCCGGAATGATTCGAATGATTCAATGCGTCCGGATTATTCGATGAAAAGTGTCCATCTTCGTCTTCCTCTCCCAGAGAAAACTCCATAAAAGCATCTGCATTGCCGCCTTCGCGGATATCCTCCATCACGATATCCTCAACCACGATATCATCAAGCACTGCATCATCTTCTATTGGTTCAGCATTTCCTGCTGCACCATCTTCTCCGTTCCCCAATGCATCGATAGACTCCGGATGCCCGGAATCACTATCCTCAGACAAGATCTCATCAGCAACGATGTCATTATCTTCTGCGAATACAGCATTCCCCCCAGCACCTTCTTCTTCGGAGGACAACACATCACTCGCCCCCGGATAGCTCAAATGACTATTCTCAGCCACAATACCATCAGGTCCTGCATCATCTGTTAATTCAACAATTCCAGCAACCCCCTCTTCCTGAGAGAGCAATCCGTCACTCAACTCCGGGTGACTCAAATCACTCAACTCAGAAATCAAACCTTCAGATGACTCGGCCTTTTCTTCGTCTCCGGCAGGATCACATGATTTACTGTCCGCATGCACTGTATCACTTGTTTCGTTCATCGCGGATGAGGATGAGGTATCAAAAAACAATTCACCGGGAAGCGGACTGCCTTCTTCTTCAACAAATTCATCGTCCTCCCCCATATCGTCAATAATTACGGGCATCGCAACAGCATCACAAAATGCCTCTGCATTCGGCGGCAATTCGTCACTGTCCATCAACTGCAGCACACGATCAACGATTGGACTCAGTTCGGGATTCTCTTCTTTCAAATGTTCCGCTTCTGCACGTGAAATTTCCTTGCTGCGCGAATATAAAAGCTCAACCACATTTTTTATTTCGTCAGGAATACCGCTCGTTGTCTGAATCTCCATAAAAACTCCGAAGCCTCAACACACATGCATGATTGCAGAAACACACCCTCGAACAAAATTGAGTGAATTTATCGTTATTGGACAATAAATTCAATTGCGATTAACTGAATTTCCTCATCCACACCATAACCCATTCAAACCATAAAGCTCTGTGATACAGCGTGAATTATTTATTCTCCAACAATTGCAATGCTGGCTTGGCACTGAGGTGATGAATGCCCTTTAGAAGCTCAATGCTCAGAATAATAAGAACAAATCTTTCGGGATATTGCGAAATCTGCGCCGGTTAAGCATATCCAGTCCCCCAGCCCCCCTCTTTCCATACAATAAAACCACATTAACCTACACAAACCCACATCACCGGCTAACCCAAGGGTTACCTCCTGTCCCTTCCCGCCCGCCGACTCGCCGTCCAAACCCAAAATACGCACGGTCTTGGCACAATGCCCCCTTTCCGACATAGCCTGTCGTAAAAATGAGCATCCCGATGTGCCTGGCATGTACGACGCTCCACGGTCAGGCCCCGCGTCCGGAAACCACGACAGCATGCTCCGCCCCTCGGATGTTCGCACATTATGTCCGGAAAATTATTCGTCAGACAAATCCGGATAAATACATCATACGCCTCCCCAAAACACCGGAAGGATCATTCCTTCACCCAAATGATGCCATCGGGGACGATTTTGTTTCACCAGGATGTACGATTTTTTTTGCTCTGTATGACACAAGAGTGTTGATAAGTTCCAAGCTCAAAACTCATCATGTGTTGCGAGTTGCGAGTTGCGAGTTGGTACCTTATTTACTCGATTCTTTAGCAAGAACCTTTGTGATTGCATAACTCAAAACTCAAAACTCATAACTCATAACTCATAACTCAAAACTCAAAACTCAAAACTCAAACTCAAAACTCAAAACTCAAAACTCAAAACTCAAAGCTCATTATTTACAAAGCAAAGATATTCTGTTGAAATCACGCTTCCGGGCACTGTCGCAAAAGCTTACAGTCACCGTCCATCACGCCTGAATTCCCGAATGAGAACATCATGAAAAAAATCCTGTTCTTCTTGCTTATTGTCATGTTCCCGATCTCCGCACTGGCCGACGATCATCGTCCCTACCTGAGTATTGACGATCTGCCCAATGCCGTGAACTATCTGCCGGCGCCGCCGGCAGCCGACAGCCAGCGCTTCTTCAATGACTGGAGCCTCTATATTTGGGGCAAGTCCATGCGTGAGACACCGCGCGGAATTCAGGCAAAATCGGATGCAGAACTCACCGCTGCGAATCTGTCCGGGATTTTTTCGCAAGCCATGGGCATCGAAATATCTGCCCAAAAGACTCCCGCCCTGTACGACCTGATTGGGCGCACAATGGATACCGCCAGCAGTGCAACGCGCAAAGCCAAGAAGCACCATCTCCGCACTCGCCCATATGCACAGTTCAGGGAACCATCGCTCATTCCGGAAGCCGAAGCCAAACACAACCCTAACTTTTCCTATCCATCCGGACATTCAACCGTCGGCTGGAGTGTCGCATTGGTACTGGTCGAAGTCTTTCCCGAAGCCCAGGATGCCATTCTGGCCCGGGGATATGAATTCGGCCAAAGCCGCGTCATCGCCGGATATCATTACCAAAGCGACGTCGATGCAGGCCGCCTGGTCGCCAGCGCGACCGTTGCCCGTCTCCATGCCGATCCGGAATTCGTGGCCGCCGTCAGCAAGGCAAAAGCCGAAATCAAAAACGCCAAATCTGCAAGCCAAAATGCCAGACCGGAACATCAGCAGAGGTAATTCATGAGCGCTGCTTATCGTAATGATATTGATGTTCTCAAAGGTTTTGCAATTATTGCCGTCGTTTTTTATCATCTTGGTATATTGAAATCGGGCTATCTTGCTGTCGATCTATTTTTCGTCATCAGTGGCTATCTCACCATTCCGTCCGTATGCAGGCATATTCACAGAGGTGATTTTTCATACATCGGATTCATCAAAAAGAAATTGATCCGATTTTTGCCGCTCGTCCTCATCGCATCGGTTTTCTGCCTGACCGCCGGAGCAATCGGAATGCTTCCCGATCACTACGAAAACCTCGCACAATCCGTCATCGCCTCAAACTTTCTGTCGGGCAACATCCTGTCCTCACTGACATCCAAAAATTACTGGAATGCCCTGAACGATTACAAACCGCTCATGCATGTCTGGTACCTCGGCGTACTGTTTGAATTTTACGTCGTCTTTCCGCTGCTCATTCTGGGATTTAGAAAATTTCTGAAAAGAAAAGGTAAGGATCTGTCGGAACAAGCCTACGAACAATGCGTGAATCGCTTTCTGATTCTGCTCTGCGCCGTGTCCGTTCTCTGTTACCTGAATCCGTTCACCTTCGGAATCAATCCCCACACAGCCGAAGGGATTCGTTTTTACTGGCTCCAGAATCGTTTTTTTGAGCTCGGTCTCGGCGGACTTGCCGGCCTGAATATTGCCCGCATGAACTGGCTGAACCGAGTCAAATGGATTTCACCGGTAACCATTCTGGGCCTTCTGGCTGTTATTTGCATCAGTCTCGTGACATTCGATATTCATTCCATAGGATCCCATCTGCCCGTCATCGGCGCTCCCATCGAATACGGAACGGGCCTTATCCTGCCGCCCGCCGTGCTCCTGATCATGACAGTAATTCTATCATGCCTCGTCGTCGCACAGGACAATACAAAAAATCCCGTCATCCGGTACATCTTCAGCCGCCGTCCGCTTGCTGCTATCGGCAGAATGAGTCTGAGCATCTTCGTATGGCATCAGATCATTATCGCATTTTACCGGTACTACATGACGAATGAAATTTCCGTGCTGTTTCTGATCATATATCTTGCCGCAGTTCTGGCCATTTCTTTTGTCACCTGGCGTTTTGTCGAAGAAAAAACCAATATCTACAAAGGTTCTCCAAAACCGCTGGCTTCAAAAGTCATCTGGTCTGCCATCGGCATCACCGAAATCCTTACTTGTGCAGCAGCATTTGCGCTTTATCTGAATGCCGGCGTCATCCGTGACGTTCCCGAACTCGATATCAAGCGAACGGAAGTGCACAGAAGCATGCATGCAGAGTATTGCGATCGAATCTATAAGTATAATCACGATTTTTCTGGTACCGGCGACCGGATTCGGGTGCTTGTCATCGGCAATTCGTTTGCACGGGACTGGGGAAATATTCTCCTTGAATCAGAAATGAAGGACAGAATCGAACTGTCCTATATCTACACCGATTACAAACTCACCGAACTGAATGAAAAGAAACACGTGAGCCGCATTCAACAGAGCGACTACATCTTTGTTTTTGCCGCAAAGCCCGGTGTTCCCGAGTATCTGTGGCAGAATGCCAAAAATCCCGACAGAGTCTACGGCATCGGAACGAAAAACTTTGGCCAGAGCAACGGCACGATCTACCGGCACCGCCGCGACGCAGATTATTTTGAGCAGACGATTCCCGCGAATCCGGAATACGACAATCTCAATGCCCGGTGGAAATCCGAATGGGGTACGCATTATCTCGATTTTATCGAAAAGGTCAGAGTCCCCCAAAACCGCATCCGCGTATTCTCCGATGACCACAAGTTCATCAGCCAGGATTGCGAACATCTGACCCGGGGCGGTGCGCAATTCTATGCCCATGCATTCGATATCCCGGGATTGTTCAGATAATGAGGGTTTGTCCCAAAGGTCGGATCGGTGGTTTTATGTTTGAGGGGGCAGTTGCCCCCTGCGCTGCTATTGGCGCTCTGCGCCAATACGCAGCTACCCCCACTGCGGGAGGGCCCGCAACGCCCCGATTTACATAATCCAAACAATTCGCCTCAGTTCGCAAAGGGCCACAACCCCAATAACGTCCCGTTATTGCAATGATTTCGAATAGCCATGATTGGTATTCATCAGAATCACTGCGCCGCCATGGACGGCGGCGAGAGGCGAGGGAGGCATGTCCAGGGATGGACATTCGAC
>JAFRYG010000102.1 GCA_017441205.1 Pseudomonadota bacterium | reverse complement strand
TGCGAAAATTGCCGTCGAAACGGCTCGCCAGTTCCTGGCGGACAATCCAGGTAAATTAGATAAAATTATCTGGGTGCTTTTTGATGACAGAACATTCAGTGTTTATCAGGCGGAAATCGGGGAATAGGCACTGTCACCCGAGGGGGATTATGAGATGAGCTTAGAGCTCTTTATTAGTGGTTAGTGGTTAGTGGCTAGTGGCTCAGGATGCTCGGGGGCTGTTGCCAGGCTCCGAAGTCCATAATCATTGTTCTTCAGAAACATCCTTTGTTGCAGCTTGCAAAAACTAACGACTAACAACTAACGACTAATAACTCATTAAGCTCAACACTCTGGTCGTACAGAGCAATATTTGTCGTCGGACAACGAATGTTGGCAAAAGAGGGTTGGTAAATGGATTTAGGGCAATATGATGGTCAGTGTGTCAGGATTACCGTTTTGAACGGCGATATTTTTGACGGAGTTTGCACTTATAAAAGTCCAGAATGCAGCGCGCGTGAATCCGACCAATGTGAAGAAGGGCTTCAGATTATTTATTATGTTTTTTATAAAAGTGATATCAAAAGTATAGAAAGTCTTGAAAACCATACAGGGCCTTATGGTAAATTCCTCGATCCATACGGAAAATTTGAGGTAATGACCGTAGAAAGCGGCATTGACAGTATCATTGCCGTATTGTTTTGTGATGATAATGAGCATGTCATGCGCCTGCTGAATTGTCTGGATAGGTATTTTGATCCCTATTACGGGTATGAATTTCCGTGCCATGCGGAAGCTGTAGGGGCTTTGTGCGAACTTCTGGATACGACGGATGATGAAGATATTAAAAACGAAGCAGAACACCTGATAGAGACATGGAAGATATATCGGGATATCTATGGGAGCATTGGTTCAGGCAAAAACTCGCCTTAAATCAACGGCGATGCATCGCTTTGATCTAAAATACTCCAGACATGGTCAGAATATTTCCGCTCACTCTCAGGCTGAGTGTTTGGGGCGAGAGCGTTTTGGAGGGTGATTTATTGTTATTTTTGTGGAGCCATGGAACGAGGAATCCGATTGCGCTGCCGATAGCCGCGCCGATGAGTACATCTGTAAAATAGTGTTTTTCAGCGGCAACGCGGGTATAGGCAACAAACAACGCAGCAGGAATACCAATTCCCCATATATAGGGTTCAGCATCGTAATGTCGGTAATGCGCGATCATACCGGCCGAGACAACGGCCGCGAAAACCATATTGGTATGGCCTGAATAAAAGGACAGATTATCGTCTGCGCGATCCTTATACATATTATAATGATTTCGGACGGTAAAGGGACGGGCGCGTCCGACGCTGAATTTGACAAACTGATTGGCGAGTGAACTCAGAGTAATGGATTCTGCAAGCAGCAGCATATCCGCTCCGGCATTCTGAATGCGTCCATCCAATCCGCTGGAAAGCAGCAGCGATGATATGGATAATGCCGGAATGGCTCCGAAAGCCATGATATCTGCAGTGCGTGCCGCATGAGACGGGGTTGGCCATGAAAGGGCATCCGTAATACTCTCATCCATATCATTTGTTTCGCACCAGATACATTTCTTTGGGGCAATTTCATCTTTGAGCAATTCGAATGTCAGCCACATTGCGCCAGTCGTTCCCGTGAGTGCTCCATCCGCACTCCAGCTTACCTCGAGTTCGTCGGTGGTTCTGGCACTGCATGGAAGACAGATCGTCATCGTCAGAATGATAGCGAGTAAAATATAAACAGCCCGGTTTATTGATATCATTTCCGTGGCTTCTCTCTGTTAGAAAGTTGAATCAGTCAGGGAAAATACTGGACGTACGCTAACAGACATGCGTGAATCTTACAACGGGAACATGCAATTCCCCATTATGGGTTATGAATAATTTAGGTCATTGAAAATATCAAGACGATGCCTGTACTTGACAATTACCGTATTGAAGCAGGAACCGTGTGGTCATGCTTGTCATACCACTCGCCATATTGCGCAATCTGTGGTAGATACGCGCCGCTGCGCATTGTATGGCGCTGCAGGGAATTTCTGAATAATTGTTTGTTTTGGTTTGGTGGGGGCTAAGCCCCCTACGGCGCTATTTGCGCAGCAAATACGCGCCTACCCCCAATGCGGGGTACAGTTCACAATGGGCCACTCACTTCGCCTCTCTCGCCTATCGGCGTTCCGGCTCGTGTCTGGCCGTTGTTCACTGGGCTCTGCGATTTGCACCATTCACCGGATGGTGCAAATCTCGGCCCCCCGCAACGCCCCAGATACAGATATTCGTCAGAACTTTGCTGCGGCATATTTTCCGCTTAATTGCACATTGCGAATGATTTATGATCGATTCACACATTTTCAGAGAATACGATATTCGCGGCGATGTCCGCACACAGCTTACGTCTGATGTGGCTGGCCGCATTGGCCGAGCGCTCGCCATTTCTCATTTTTCGGGCGGGAGGAAGCTCGTCGTTGGCAGGGATGCGCGTACGCATTCGCCCGATCTTCAGCATGCGCTCATGAGTGGCTTGAATGCGCGCGGAGTGGATGTGTTTGATTTGGGCCAGATTACGACGCCGATGATGTATTATGCGCTGTTTAAGCACAGTTGCGATGGCGGCGTGATGGTGACCGGCTCGCATAACCCAATAAACGACAACGGCCTTAAGATATGCCGCGGCACTGAGTCTTTTGTGCGCAAGGATATCGAGGCTGTGCGCGATATCGTCCTGGATGAACAGGATGGAGCTGGACAAGCATCTGTCGAACGCAAAGGAAAGACACAACTTCTTGATATTGCTCGGGAATACGAGCGAGAGATTCTCGAGCGAGTGAAGCCTGGGCGCGGGCTTAAGATCGTTATTGATGCAGGCAATGGCGTCGCCGGACCTTATGCCCAATCGCTGTTTGCGCATTATGCCTCAGAATTGACGTGTCTGTACTGCGATCCCGATGGCACGTTCCCGCACCATCATCCCGATCCGAGCGTGGCGAAGAATCTGGTCGATTTGCAAAAGGCCGTCGTTGAAAAAGGTGCTGATCTGGGACTGGCATTCGACGGCGACGGCGACCGCCTCGGCGTCGTCGATCAAAATGGCCATATCATTCCTGCAGATCATCTCATCATTTTGTTTGCCCGCGAAATATTGGGCCGCAATCGTGGTGCGACGATCCTCGGGGATGTCAAATGTTCGAAGCAGACATTCGATGAAATTCGGGCACATGGCGGCGAAGCCGTCATGACCAAAACCGGCCATGCGTTGATCAAGGCAAAAATCCGCGAAACACATGCGGCTTTGGCCGGCGAAATGAGCGGGCATTTCTTCTTTGGGGATCGCTGGTTCGGATTCGATGATGCGTTGTATGCCGGCGCAAGAATGGTCGAGATTGCGGCAAATGCTATGGATAAAGGGCTTTCGGTATCGGATTTGCTGGCCGATCTGATGCCGACACATGCCACACCCGAACTTCGCATCGATTGCCCGGATGATCTCAAATTCGATTTGTCGCGGGCCATGTATGAGCATTATTCGAAGCTGTATCCGACGAGCGATTTGGATGGCGCAAGGATAGATTTTCCGAAAGGATGGGCGCTCATTCGTGCATCGAATACGCAGCCGGTCATTGTGATGAGAGTCGAAGCGGATTCGATCGAATCGGGCAATGATATTCTCGGGGATTTATCGAAGAATATTCGGGAATTTGCGGGTTCGCGGGGCGTTCAGCTTTGTCTGGATGATTTGGAAATGCGTTGTTAGAGACGTTCCGCGGAACGTCTGTACTCTGTACGATGATTATTGGTTTAATGCATAATAGAATCAGATACGCCCCACCGGGGCGCCGGAACACAGCCCGGGGATGAACCCCGGGGGTAGTGGTTGGTGAGTGGAGAAGCGGAGACACCGAATGGCAAAAATAGCAATTTTTTTCATTCTCTCTGTATGGGTATTGGGATGTTCCCCTGCGCAGAAGGTCGAAGCGTCTGATCCGGAAAAGCCGATTGCCGTAGTGAATGGAGAAACCATCAGCGAGTCGGATCTTGAGCGTTCTCAGGTGTGGCTGCCGGCGTTTGCGCGTCAGCTGGAATCCAATTCCAATATTGAGATTACGCGCTTCTGGAGTCTGATTCAGATCGTGCTGATGGCTCAGGATGCCAGAAAGAAAGGACTGCTTTCGGAGGCCGAACGGGATTTGGCGATTAAGGAAGCTTTGGCAGCCGATAACATCAATCACATTCCCTATCCGAATTTTGTGATCCAGCCGGAAGAAATCGATGCCTATATTTCTGCGCATCCGGATGAATTTTTTGAACCGGAAGCATTTACGGTCAATTATGCATTGATCAAAAACGAAAAGAGCATACCTGTACTGACGGCACTGTTTGGTTTAGCGAATGGTGCGCAGATGGGCTACAACATCGTCGATCCGCCGGAACTCGATAAGAAAACGCAGATGTTTGGGCCTTTGACTTCGAATATCGGCGGTCACAGCATGAGCGCTAAGAAATTCAATTTTGCGTTTGCGACGATAAATCGCGAAAACACCGATGAACCGGCGCAGCTGGGCCCCTTTACGGCCAAAGATGGTTTGCTGTTTTCCTGTCCGGAAGCCATTGAGGTTTTGAAAACAGCCAAAATCGGTCAGCCGATCAATCGATCGATAGCCTGTTCGGGGGACTGGAAGGCGTTTGTGATTCCGGAATGGCGGCGTGATGCTGCGCCGAT
>JAFRYG010000101.1 GCA_017441205.1 Pseudomonadota bacterium | reverse complement strand
GGTCCGGCTTCATCTTTATCCAGAATGCCATTGTCATCGCTGTCGTCATCCAGATAATTCGGCAGGCCATCGTTATCCATATCCTCAGGAGTTTCACCGGAACATTCGCCATTGCGTGCTTCCACCTTATCGGGAATGGTATCGCCATCACTGTCTTCATCCTTATAATCCGGCGTACCATCACCATCCGTATCGCGTTCTTCTGCACGGCCTTCATGTTCATCCGAAATCGTATCGCCATCTTCATCCGGCTCTATACAAGTTTTCTGCTTGTCTTCATCGCCAGGCTTGTTTTTGTCGTCGTCACCAGGCTTGTTCTTATCATCGTCGCCGGTATTATCTTCATCGTCGTCGCCCGGCTTGTTTTTGCCGTCGTCGCCAGTATTACCTTCATCGCCGGTTTTATTATTGTCCTTATCCTTGTTTTTATCCTTATTTTTGTCCTTCTGGGAATTGTCCTGGTCGTTGAGCGTAACACTTCCATCATTGCATCCCAGCATGGGCAATGAACAGGCCAATAAACAGGTCAACAAAATTGAACAATATCTTCTCGTCATAACAGGGCTCCCTAACGTTGCAAATCGCTCAAAGAACACGGGTGCATTTATAGCAAATTTACCCTTTCTTATTCAATACAGCAGATTTTTTTACAGAGCTGAACAAGAAAGCTTTTTCCAGCACCCGAAGGCCTAAAAGGCTAGTATCCCCTGTTCCCCAGTACTTTCGCAATCAGAACTATTCGACAGTACATAGCATCATATCCACACTCGGAGGGCAGAGCAACCGTCACTGTCTGATCAGACAGCTTCTGCCCACACATATCCCCACTCGGGGGGCAGAGCCGCCTGCTCGCGAACATGCAAGCCCAAAAGACCACACATATCCACACTCGGGGGCTGAGCCTTATCTTTTAACGTATATGCGGCTCGTATTCATCAAATCCTTTGAATCATTCGTCGTAATGGAATCAACGCCCTTGCCTATCCAATAATTAAAATCAGCCTTCCCGACAGTCCAGACATTCACAACCTGCTTATTTTTGTGTGCATCTGCTATCCAGCCCAGATGATTCTTGAGCAATGATTCCTTGTAATCGAGCGAAAGATGATGATTATCTTTATTCAGTTCTGCCGGAGTTTTGGCATTGTCCGAGGTGCTTGCAAGGTACTGCACCATTGCATTGGGGAGTGCTTTCCTGACCTGAAGACAATTATTATAATTGAAGGAAATCCACTCGACCTGATCTTCCATCTTCAATTTTTTTACCAGATCAATACATGCCTGAGTCAAACGCTTGTTATTCTCGTTGTATGAATACTTACTCGTTTTTCCCTGACTCTTCAGTTCAAGTACGAGCTTAACCGATGGTACTTTCTGACCTTCTTTCAGATAAGCTTCGAGCGTCGGAATCTTCTCGCCATTCGATAACTTCAGTTTTTCCACCTGGGATTTCTTGGATTCCTGAATATCCACATTGCCAATTTTTCTGTCATGATAGACAAAAAGTCCGCCATCCAGCGTAATATGCACGTCGAACTCCGATCCGTAACACCCAAGTTTCTGCGCTTCGCGAAGCGATGCGATCGAATTTGCCGAGACTCCTTTGGGATGGTAACCCTGATGCGCCACGCAGTTGACGTTTGCCTGTGTCGGGGGATTGGCCGTCATCGTAACAGTTCCCCAGGCCAATGGATAAACATCATTCCCCCGCACCAGAACTGATCTGTACTGCCCCGTGGTCAATCCATCGGGAATTATCCCAGTCACAAAAGCCCCTTTGCTATCGAGCGTCGTCGTCAGGTTGTGCGTCTTTGTACTGGACATGGATTCAAAACGAATAGCATCCCCGGCCTTAAAGCCGCTGCCATAGATATTGTATTTATAGTTTTTGGCCAGCTGGCATGTACCCAGAGCATCGACATTTTTTATAACAAAATGTTTGGAATCGGCGAGTTTAGTATTTTCATAGAGCAGTGAAACGTCATCTGCCGTCAGCGGTTTGTCGTATACGCGGGCAACGGCAACATCACCATTCCAGCTGCTTTCGGAATTACTGCCGGCATCACATCCGACACCAAACCAATTTTCCGAACCGAATGAGAAATCACCTGCAGCATCCACAGTTCCGCTCAACTTGCCGTCGACATAAATGTGTGCCTTTCCGGCAGCCTTATCCCAAACGCCAACCACATGATAATATTTGCCGACCTCAGGAACGATCTTACTGTCACACCACTTGTATCCGCCACCGACGTAAGGCAAAAAAGTGATTGAATTTCCTTTTTCTTTTTTGGAGATCAGAAATCCTGTTCCTCCCGACGAATGGGATGAGAAAAACTTTGCTTCACTCGTTCCATCATGCGCAGCATCCAGGCGGAAAACTGCTTCGAGCGAATGACCGTCACTGAGCGCATTCTTGAACTGCTGCTGATTGCTGTAGTCGACTTTGTAGCATCCCCCGCCCTTGCTTCCCAGTGGGTTATTAAAATGCGCAACATATGGAATGGAGAGCTTTGCATAGCGCGGATTGCTGTAATTGATGATCCTGCTGCCTGAGATATTGGACATATCAAGGCCATTGTTGACTACATTTTTTGCCTTGTTATCGTTTGTAAATACGAGGTCCATCAAATCAGCTTTGGGCGCTGTCTTTTCCGGTGGAGTTACAGTGTCGTCGCCGGTATCCGTCGTGTCGTCGCCGGTGTCTGTCGTGTCGTCGCCGGTGTCTGTCGTGTCGTCGCCGGTATCTGTCGTGTCGTCGCCGGTATCCGTCGTGTCGTCGCCGGTGTCTGTCGTGTCGTCGCCGGTATCTGTCGTGTCGTCACCGGTATCTGTCGTGTCGTCGCCGGTGTCCGTCGTGTCATCGCCGGTGTCCGTCGTGTCGTCGCCGGTATCCGTCGTGTCATCGCCGGTATCCGTCTTATCGTCACCGGTATCCGTCGTGTCGTCGCCGGTATCCGTCTTATCGTCACCGGTATCCGTCTTATCGTCACCGGTATCCGTCTTATCGTCACCGGTTTTCTCAGTATCTGCAATCTGATCCTGGTCATCCGCATTTCCTGCTACATGGCCATTATCCTCGCCACAAGCCCCCAAAAGCATCATGAATGCAGACAAAACAGCGATAATGGATTTGCGGTTCATACGGCGTCTCCTTAAATTAAATGCATACCAAATCCACATATTAAAACGATGAGCAGTATACACACGTATGAACCGCGCAATCAAGCATGGACTCACTAAAAAGGCTATTCACAGTTATCGTGTTGATGCAGCTCTGAACTTTGAGGATGGCAATTCAAACTCAAGGATCCAGGGGGTCTCAAATCCTGGCAGCAAAGAACAAAAAATACCCGTGCAGTCGTATCGGCTGCACGGGTTTACAGTCGGGGATTAAAGCAGGTCTTTCTATTAGTTCACACCTGGCTCATCCACCAGAACTGGCGGCACGACGAAATAGGCAATGCCGGAATTCAATGTCGAACCATCCCCCATGACCTTCACCTTGGCCTGCAGCAGCTGAGGCTCACTCTTAGCCGGGAAAATGTTCTGCTTATCCACGGGAATCACATCGTAGCAGACGCTCGTTCCCGGCATGAGTTTTTCGATACTTTGGAATGGAGCCCCCCCAATGCCCTGTGCACTGACGTCCGTACAAATGCGCGACTGTATTGTTTCTCCCGAAATATTGACATTCAGTGCCTCGACGAGAGCTGCTGCTCCCGGCGTAATATCTTCGACTGCCGAGGTGACCTTGACGGGCATGTTTCGCGAGATTTCGCGAATACCCTGGGCCGCTTTATCCGCAAGTCCGCTGTCCATGGCCAAGTAATTGAATGACTTATTGCTGGTAGACAGGGAACCTGATTTTTTGGCGATATCATTGGCAACAGCCTGATTGGAAATACCATCATCGTTTGAATTGGTGTTTTCAGTGCTGTACAGACCAACATAACGCATCTTATATTCTTTCATAATATCGCCGACGCGAGCTTTGTACTGCTCACATACCGCCCTGCCAGGCATATAAGTAGAATTGTTTCCATGGTCTAAAGCGTAACACTGATTTTCATCAAAGGCATGTACAAAGATGCGAATGGCATCCTGCCGATAGCCGACACATCCCACTCGGGAACTGTCGGTTGAGCAGTTCATTTTACAATTGGAGTAAACCCCCTTTCCACAAGATTGCTTAAAATTACTCCTTTGAGCACAAAGAGAAGGATCTTTGTCGGGGCCGTAAGCTGCACAAATTGGTGCCTGATAAGGCACTTCATAGTTTCCGCTCGAGTTAAACCAGCCATTATCAAACATTCCTTCCAGTGCATTAACTGAATTCTGGTATCCTTCGCTCAAAGGTGAAGCTACCCAGAAGGAGTTAAAATGATGATAGAACCCAATGCCGGAATACATGCTGTCAAAACAGCCATCGCCATAGCTCGGGCTAACGATGCATTTTCCCTTTTCTGAACAGATGCTGTTGGGATATGAACTACAATCGTTGTTTTCGGTACAGGTCGCACCATAATCCTTGCACTGAAGTTTTGTTAACATATCCTTCAGGCTGACTCTCAACGAATTGACTTCTTGATCCATCGAGGCAGACTGATCGAAACTGAAAAACAGATCGATGGTCTGAATTGCCGTCTCGAAACTCAGGGACTGCTTTTTGGGCGTCGTTTCTTCCTCGAAGGGAACAATAAACACGAAATTGCCGTGTGACTGCGGATTATCGGCAGAATTGGCCGGATCTGTTCCGGCTGCAATCTCGACGTAATCGAGCACTGTGTCGCCATCCGTGTCCTGATTGTAAATTCCAGATCCCTTGCTGATCTCATAAGTATCGGTCAGTGAATCGCCATCGTTGTCGATATCCAGAAAATCCGGTGTACCATCACCATCCGTATCGACGCAGGTTTCCGGCAATTCCGTGACTTCGGCATCAGTCATTTTACCTGCACATTCCGCATAATCGCTGATGCCGTTGCCGTCTGCATCCTGAGAATACCTTGCATAATAGTCTCCGATAATAATATCTTTTTCCACGGAATCCGGCAGGGTATCTCCATCGCTGTCCTTATCGAGGTAATCATATACCCCATCCTTGTCACAATCGACAGGATTTTCCAGCGTTCCACGCGCATCCGGAAGTGTATCGCCGTCACAGTCACCCGAAAAATTCTCCTCCGACTCGACATTGCCACCGGACTTGATCATCCCCAAAATCTCATCCTGATCGCTGATACCATCGCCATCATTGTCATCTGATACGAAATCCGGTGTGCCATCCCCATCCGTATCGACGGGATTCTTGGGATCCGGTCCGGCTTCATCTTTATCCGGTATGCCGTTGTCGTCGCTGTCGTCATCCACATAATTCGGCAAACCATCGTTATCTACATCCTCAGGAGTTTCACCGGAACATTCGCCATTGCGTGCTTCCACCTTGTCGGGGATGGTATCGCCATCACTGTCTTCATCCTTATAGTCCGGCGTACCATCACCATCCGTATCGCGTTCTTCTGCACGGCCTTCATGCTCATCCGAAATCGTATCGCCATCCTCATCCGGAGCCGCACAGGTCGTTGGCTCCTGTGGTTTGGGATCAGGATCTTTTGGAGGATCTTCCTTATCTTTATCCTTATCTTTATCTTTGTCCTTGTCTTTGTCCTCGACCTTATCTTTATCCTCATCCGGGTCTTCGACTTTGTCTTTATCTTTATCCTTGTCCTTGTCTTTATCCTTATTCTTGTCCTGACTATTTTCGGTACCATTGTCGGTAGAAAGCGTATCACTTCCTCCGCATCCCCACGTCAGCAACGCACAGCTCAATGCAATGATGATGGACAATCTCAGTTTCAACATTTTGGACCTCCCTGGGTAAAAAACTTCACAACCACCGTATTACTAGCATAATTTCTTCATATTTCAATGCGCACATTTTATCCGGCACATAAATCTGACGCAATCAATCACAACATATTGCGCGGTGTATTGCGAAGCGGCCCCTATGGCCGCGAGCAATAGCCGCGCACGGCGGGCGTATTGCCTGGCATCCAGGCAATAGCCGCCGTCCTCCGTCCAAAACAAATTTTTCAGCAAACGCTGAATCACCGCCAATTGGGTTATAGCGAAGAAATACAGCCAGCGACGCATTCACACCGAAAAAAGGCTCACTGAACGCTGCGATTACACCTTTTGTCGGACGGAATCCGGCCCCGCATTCAATGCCCCGAACGATAGCATTCATCTGGAGTTTTCAACATAATCAGAGCAAAACGTATTCTTTTTTCCAGTAGTTTTCACAATTATGAAGATTCAATCGAAATAATCCTATATAATGATGAATGCGTTGTATCTGTAACCCGATTCAGGAGGAAAGATGTTTAAACGATCTTTAATTTTTATGATGGCCTGTTGCCTTTCTGCCCCACTGCTGACATCGTGCGGCGATGATTCATCCGGAAGCAAAGATAATGGCGGTGATAAGGTTTGTCCCGACAGCTGTGATACCGGTTTCCATTGTGATGAATCGACCGGGTATGTGTGCGTGGCAGATGCAGCACCTGGTCCTGAAAATCAATGCCCAGCCGAGGGCTGCGGCGAAGGCAAACACTGCGACGAAGCCACGAAGACGTGCGTCGCTGACAATACTCCCGAAAAACAATGTCCGGCGGACTGCGGCGAAGGCAAACACTGCGATGAAGCCACAAAGGAATGCGTCGCGGATAGTACCCCTGACAAAACATGCCCCGATAGCTGCGATGAGGGCTTCCACTGCGATGAATCGACAGGATTCGAGTGCGTCGCCGACGGTGAAAACAAATGCCCGGAAAGCTGTGATGAAGGCTATCACTGTGATGAATCGACGGGATTTGAATGTGTCGCCGATGGTGCTGAGAAGAAGTGCCCCGAAGAAGGCTGTGGTGACGGCAAACGCTGCGATGAGGAAAAACAGGAATGCGTCGTCATACCTGAATTCAGTTGCCCTGCCAGCTGTGATGAAGGGTATCATTGCAGTGAAGATACGGACAATGCCTGCGTTGCGGATGATGATCCCGAAAAGGCCGGCTGTCCGGCTTGTGCTGAAGGTTTTAAGTGCTTTGTAGATACTTTTGACGAAGATGGTGAACTCGACAAACCGGGAACCGGCGGCAAATGCGTCCAGGTAGACGAAGAGGGCAACATTGTTACCGATGAAGATGGCAATGAAACTCAGGGTTGTCCTGTATGTCCCGCAGATTCACACTGCGATGAAAACTTCAAATGTGCGAATGATGGCTATGTGGTTCCGGATCCAAATGCATGTTCTGCCGACGAAAAGCGCTGCGACGGCGATGTTTTGATGGTATGCGGCGAGGAAGGCGTTTTCGTCGAGGGCGAGACGTGTGGATCCGAAGAGAATCCCAACCAGAAGTGCTTTAAGAATGAGGAGGGCATTTGGGGCTGCTTCGAATCGGAATGTACTCCGGGCGAGTCCAGATGCGATGGCACGGTCATCAAGACCTGCAATGATGCGCACAAACTGGTTGCCGGTGATGACTGCGCCAGCATGGAGGATACACCGATTTGCGAGCAGGGCGATGGCCATGCGGAATGTATCGCAAGCTGCTCCGAAGGCGAAGCCAAATGCCTCGACAACAAAATCATGAAATGCGGCACGGATGGGCAGTTTACCGTCGAGAGTGAATGCGATAAGACGACTTCAGCCTGTGTCGTAAATGACAATGGTGCTCCGGAATGCAAGGATTTTGACTGCACCGGTGATACCAAAAAATGCGATGCCAGCAAACTGCTTAAGTGCGAAAATGGCTGGTGGACGGAATTGTCTGATTGCGGAGCTTACGGCAATGTCTGCAAGACCGTGAGCGAGTCTGATGCCGTCTGCGAAGTCAAGAATTGCGATGAAGGCCAGAAAAAATGTTCAAATGATTACCTGATGGAATGCAGCGGCGGTGATTTCAACAAAGTCGTGGAATCCTGCGCCAATACCAACAAAAAATGTGTCGAAGAGGGCGGCAAATCGTTCTGTAAGGAAATCAAAGTTGCCCAGCAAGGTACCGATACCGATGGCGATACGATCATCGATGCGCTCGAATGCCATCCCGAAGATACGGAACTTGGCTTCACAGAACCAAATGAGCCTTGTGTCGACAGCGACGGCGACACGATTCCGGACTATAAGGACACGGACAGCGACAACGACACGATTCCCGACAGCATCGAAGCCAACAATGGCAGCGGCGCATACGAACCCGATGATGCCGATTACGATGGTCTTCCGAACTATCTGGATACCGACAGCGACGACAATGGCATTCCGGACAGCGTTGAATGCGGTGGTACCAAAGAGAATGGTTTGTTCAAGAACTGCAAGGATACCGATGGCGATACCGTTCCCGATTATCTGGATTACGACAACGACGGCGACGGATTCAGCGATGTCGATGAGATCAAAGGTCTGGTGACCAAGACAGAGCACGAAAAAGCCGGGACGTTCTCCGGTGCTTGTCCCAACAGCAAGACGAATCCCAAGAATAAGCTGGGCACTGCATCCGCTCCTGTGGACTGCGATGGCGATGGTACGCCCGACTATATGGATACCGACTCCGACAACGACGGTTTGACGGATATCCAGGAAGGCATGCTGCGCCTGAAAACCGGTTATCTGGCTCGCTACAATGGTGATACCGATGGTGATGGTATTGCGGATAAAACAGAATGCGCGTTTGCGAATAATGTCTGCCGCGACAGCGACAATGACGGCATTCCCGACATGCTCGAAGTCGACTCGGATGGCGACGGCCTTTCGGACAATTTCGAAACCAAATGCTGCAATGGCGGCTGCAACTGGTGCTCGGATCCGACGAAGGCCGACAGTGACGGCGATGGCGTATCGGATCTTATCGAATATGGTGCCGGAACGAATCCCAAAGACAAAAACGACAACCCACAGTCGAAAGGCAACTTCGTCTTCGTCGTTCCCTACAAAAAGAAAGCTGAACCCAAAACCCAGTCACTCAGCTTCGAAACCGCTGTTCAAACGATCGACATCTATTTTGCCGTCGACTCCAGCGGGTCAATGCGCGGTGAAATCAATACATTAAAAACCAAACTGCCATCCATGCTGGAAACCATGAAATGCAAGGATCTTGGCAAAGCATGCCAGGAAAACAACGACTGCAGCGGTCTGAACAACGGCAACGCAATTTGCAGTGAATACAAGCGCTGTATCGTGAACCCCAAAGTCGGCAGCGACGGCAAGGGCTGTTTCGCAAACATGTGGACCGGCTTCGGCGTCTGGGGCGATGTCAACAGTTTCAAGAACAAAGCATCCATCAGTGAGAACACGAAAAACACGACCGATGCACTTGCTGCAGTAAAAATCAATGCAGACGGTACCAGTGAAAACCTCATTCAGGTTCCGGCTTGCGTTGCGGATGGAACGTCATACTGCACCAATACTTCGACAATCAACTGCTACTCAGGCAACGGCCGCGTCGGATGCGTTGGCTATCGTCCGGATGCCATTAAGATCCTAATCCAGGCTGGTGATGAAGCCAACTATGAAACCGGCAACTACAAATTTGCAAATTCCAAAACTTATGCAGACCGTCTGAAAGCAAAGAAGATCCGCTACATCGGCCTTTGGGGTTCAACGTCGACCCTTGACAAGGGCATGAAACAGATGGCATGCGATGCCGGTTCCTGCGATTCTGGTGTCTGTACAACACAATCATCCTGTCAGAAGATTACCAATGCTGAGCGAGACAAACTCTATATGGCACAGATTGCCGATTCGACCATTGAAAACCAAACCATTGAACTGGTCCGCAAGCTGGCAGGTTCAATGCAGCTGACTGTTACATCGACCGCAGAAGATGTAGATAAGGATGCCGTAAAACTCGTTGAAGCACTCAATGTCAAGGTCGCCGGCGGCGGCGTCGTTCAGGGCCGCAACTGCGCCAAGATCACCAACCAAATCGTCACCGGAAAATATCAGGGAATTAAATCACTCAATCCGGGAACTGTCGTTTGCTACGATGTCGTTGCAGTCGATAATCAGTCCATCTTCCCGGCCAAGGATGACCCGCAGGTCCTCAAAGCCCGCATTAAGGTCCTGGGTGACGGTTCCGTTCTGAACTCCGGTATCGCCTACTTCCTGGTTCCACCGCTCATCAAAGATGAAACCGGCGAATCCGGCGATTAATTCCATCTACCATCCTGGTCGGCGATGCCGGCCCGAAATACAGAGGCCTCGGTTTTGTTCAAAGCAGAACCGGGGCCTTTTTTGTATGAATCGTAGCACAGACCATTTCGCGGCGCGCCGCAGTCCAATCACAAAAAAGGGCTGGCCGTATTTTTGATAAAAAAATAGGCTAGCCCAGGCGCAGGCGTATGCGCACAGCGCATAGCCGCGCCCCCATATCATTTTATATAAAGCGCATTCCGTATGCGCACAGCCCTTCGAGCGTCAGATTGGGAATCCATTCATCGTACTGCATATGCGGAGCTATCCACTCTGCATAGCCGCCGGTTATCAGAACTTTGGGCGAATAGTCGAGGCGTTTCCGAATCTCCGACACCATTCGTTCCACCCCGCCGGCAGTCCCCAAAATCGCACCGGTCTGAATGCCGCTTTCGGTATTCCGGACGATCGGGTCAACGATGGCAGTCAGATCGGGACTGGGCAGATGCGTCACCCTCGCGGTCAACGCATGAATCATCGTCCCGACACCAGCCAGGATCGGCCCCGCATGGAATTCACCGTTCGGATCGACGATATCCAGATGCGTCGCCGTCCCAAAATCTGCGACGATCGCGCCGCCTGAGGCATGATGCATGGCACCGAAAGCATTCGCAATGCGGTCCTGGCCAAGCCGTTCGGGATAATCATAATGCACCACCAGAGGAGCCGTCTTCACATCTACGCGACAAATCCGGCATTTCAGACATCCGCATGCCTGCTGAACATCGTAATCCCTGCGCACGCATGAAACCACACACAGGTCTGCATCCCTGCCATCCGCCTCCAGACAGGCAGACAAAGATTCCGAAACCACATCGCGGCGCAGCACCAGGACTCCATCTTCAAAGACTCCGACGCCAGTCCTCGTATTGCCTATATCCACCGCAAGTATGCGCATTCGGAACCACCCCTTTATTATTTTGCCTCAGGGGTCATGGAAAATACGTTATTTTTCCCGGCTGACGGCTCGATCTTGCGATGGGCATACAGACTCGTCCCCGAAACCTGGGCCCGCGCTTCAATTTCAACGGATCGACAGGGCAGCACCAGCAATACGTTGTCCACACCATGTGCGACCTGCCTGCTGTCGATAAAAATGTCCGCAAGCTGATAGGGCGACGGATCGCCGGCAACATAATAATCATTGATGCGCACCGTTGCTTCACAGAACTGGACTTTTACATCGGATGCGCCAAGCGTTCCGCGATAGGCAACGGCTTTTTGCCGTCCCGAAGTGCCCGGAATCACCTCAAAGGAATTTCCGCGTTTGCCCTGGATAGTAGCAGGCAAAGACTTGTGTTCCCCGTTGATCACAACCTCTGCGGCAATATTGGAAGAAACCGATGCCTGAATCTGCTCGGCAGGCAGCTGTTTTTCATCGTCACCGGCGACCGAAGGTTTTGGATCCCCCTGGGAACGCTTCACTTTTTTATCCGTCTTCCCGGATTTCGGCTTGTTATCTGCCCTTGATTCCGTACCCGATTCCGACCCGCTGTCACTGGGGACTTTTTCAGCAGATGGCTGCGCTTTCGCAGGCCCCTCCGGACTTCCCGGATTCGCTTTCGAATCCGAATCCCGATTCGCATCTTCAGGCGCTGCCTGCAAACCATTCCCGGCCCCAGCCTGTTGTGCGGGTTCAAGTCCGTCCAGAGCTGCCCCTGCGGCGATCTGCGCATTCCCGGAACCTGCCTGTTCCAACGGCGCAGGTTCTGCCTGAACCACAGGCTGAATGGGGTCAATGCCAACCTGGGCAATGGCAGCTCGCGCACGAATGGGCGTCAGCATGACATCGACTTCGATTCGCTGGCGCGAAGCAGAAAACCTCGACGAAACCCCCTGGCAGTTGTGCCATGTAATATGGCGTTCTCCATGCCCCTGGCCATCCCCGAACTGAACTCTGAACGAGCATGTTTCAAATCCCGGCGCCTGAATGGCTATCTCCGCATCCTGCTCGGGCAGAAGAACTACCCGCTTCTGCTGCTCTTCCAGCGAACGGTACACGCCTTCGACGATATAAATGGTTGCCGTCTCCGGCTGGGTCTTGATTGCCACCGGAAGTCCGCGCCGAAACATCTCCGGCATCTGCGAAAGCTGCTCAATCCGCGGCCATTGTGCATCCTGATTTTCCCGGTTGGCCACATCCTCGCGCAATTCATGAATCGTAGAACGGATTTTACGCACATCATCGACACTTCGGATATGCCAGTAAATCATGAGGCCGCCCATCATGCACATCAGCATGACCACGCCCCCGATGGCACCATATCGCACGCGCGCCCAAAACCGCTTCCGGCGCCGCTTTCGCAATGTCTCTTCGTCGAACTGCGCAAGCACAGCATCTTCCAGAACGGCCAGATCCTCCGATTCTGCCTCCAGCACCAGGCGCTCAACTTCGCGCGAAACCCGGTTGTGATTGCCAGAAGAAGTCCTGCCATCAATCCGTTCCAGATTTCCCGAAGATATTCGCCCATCGCGCGAAACACGGTCCTGATTGCCGGAAGATATCCGGCCTTCATTCGAAATCAGTTCCTGACTGTCCGAAGAAACCGAAATGACGCCGCCCGGAAACGAAACAGAATCCTCCTTTTTGGGCTCCCGAGGTCTGATCGTCTGCGTCGCCGTCGTCTGGAAAGCCATTGCCTGCGCATCGAGCAGCGCATTCAGGGCATCATCCATCGTCATCGGTGCGGCATCCTGCTTCGGCATCACCGGTTTAAAAAAGGCTGCAAGATCCCTCTGCCCAAGATGATAGTCGTGATCATTGGCATACGCAGTCAGCGCGTCGTAAAATTCATCCGCACTCTGGTATCGGTCTTCGCGCTTTTTGGCCAGTGCCCGCTCAATTATCCCATCGATCGCCTTATCGCAGTCCCGTCGGTACTCGCTGGGCGGGCAAACGGCATCGATCTTGACTTTTTCGAGCGACTGCAAATCCGATGTTCCCTCAAAAGGACGAACACCGGTCAGCATCTCATACAGTACGATGCCGGCAGAGAATAAATCCGTCCGCGAATCCAGATGTTCGCCGCGCGCCTGTTCCGGACTCATATAGGCAAACTTTCCCTGCACCACACCACTGCAGCTTTCGATGGTTTTGGCCTTCGCAATGCCAAAATCGATCAGCTTGACCTCGCCTTCCTCCGAAATGAGAATGTTCGAAGGACTGATATCGCGGTGCACAATGCCCAAAAGCGATCCCGCACTGTCCGTCGCCCTATGCGCATAACTCAGCCCCTTGAGGACTTCACATATCACGGCCACCGCAATATCCGGCGGCATCAGCACAGGTGCAAGACTCTTCAGAAGCTGCCTTAAATCCGCCCCCTGCACATATTCCATGGCCAGATAATACTCGCCATTTTCTTCGCCCATGTCGAAAATCTGGACGATATTGGAATGCGTCAGCGCGACGAGCGTACGGCCTTCATTCAAAAAACGCTCGACAAACGAATCATCCGACGCCAGCTCCGCCCTTATTTTCTTAATGACGCAGCGCTTCTCAAACCCTGCAACGCCCTGAAAATGCGCAAGATATATCTCTCCCATCCCGCCCTTTGCCAGCGGTTTCTCCAGGACATACCTTCCGAATTTTTGAGCGTTGTCATCCATTTTTATGGCCGGTTTTACCCGGAATCTCCAAACACATTCCCCTAAAAAGAATAAGTCTGATTTCTGTTTTTTTGGTTGGGGGCTCGCGCCCCCACGCTGCTATTGGCCCTGCCAATACGCAGATCCCCCGTGGGCTATCGGCTGTGCCGATACGCCCACATTTATCGTGCCCCCAAATACCACAAATCCCACTTTGTTCAACGCGAATAATGCATTGCGGCAATACATTATATGAAGTCGCGTTTTTCCATCACAACGGCCGCAATACAAACCAGTACGACGATATAGGCCAGTCCATGCATCGACGCCCACAAAACGTGCGTTCCCGGAATTTCCAGCGCGTAGCTCACCTGCGTCGAAACATCAAAATGCCCGAAATTGGGAAGCAAGAACTGGGCGCCATGCATGGCAGCCCGGACTTCCATCATTTTGCTGCGATCCGCATAAAACTCAAGCTGAGGATAAAGCGAAGCAATCACCACGAATCCAACGCTCATCAAAGAAGAGAGCATCGCACTCGAAAACGTCGAAAACATCAGTGCTGCAGCCGCAATGACGAGGGATTCCATATAAATCAGCCACACCGCCTCAAACAGCGTGACGTCGATGGACATACCGCGCACCAGCAGCAATCCGATGAACACCAGAAACATCGCCGCCAGCTCGACGAACAACGTACAGGCAATGCCGAGAAAGCGTCCGATAATGACCTGATACCGGCGCACCGGTTTCGACAGGATGGTATAAATGATCTTCCTGTCGATTTCGCGGTGAATCAGGCCTACCCCCGTATATATGGCCAGTCCGATGCCCATGATCATGATAAAGGTAATACCGACATCGCGAATGACGCGCTCCTGCTCATAGAGCGACAATTCACCGAGCACGAGCGAAAACAGGAAGATAGCTATGGCAAAAAAACCAATGCCATAGAGAATTTTGTTGCGTATCGCCTCACGAAACGTCTGAGATATAAAAGCATTCAGCGTCAGCCACATTATCAGTCCCCCTCTGCAGCCCTGGTATCGCGTTTCTTTACAAACAAGTCCTCCAAATCGGCTCCGCATTCCATGACGTGTTCCACCGTATATCCCTGCGCGATGGCTTCCATGAGCAAATCGTTGACCCGGATTCCGGCTTTGGGTTCGAGGGTAATCGAAAGCTCATTCTCTTTCGGAACGCAGGAAATGCAAGGATCTGCCTGCGATTTTTCGACAAATTCCGGTACCGTCCTGCCCCGCAGAACAATTTCAATATGTTTTTCGGACGAAAGCAGCTCATGCAAAGTACCGGTAACTTCCATGCGCCCATTCCGAATGACCCCCACGCGGTCGCAGAGCCGCTCGACATCCGGCAAAATATGGCTCGAAAAGAATATCGTCTTGCCCTTGTTCTGGCTCTCCCGAATAATATCAGCCACATCGCGCCTGCCGATGGGATCGAGGCCCGACTGCGGTTCATCCAGAATGACGAGTTCGGGATCGCCAATCAATGCCTGCGCGAGCCCAATGCGCTGAAGCATTCCCTTCGAAAACTGCCCCAGCCGCTTATTGCGTGCATGCGACATGCCGACGCGTTCCAGCCAATAGTCGACGGCCTTCGCCCGATCTCTCCCCATCCCATAGAGCTTTGCATAAAAATCGAGAATTTCAAATGCCGTCAGACTTTCATAATAATAACTGATCTCCGGCAAATAACCGAGCTTGCGGCTGCATCGGCGATCAAAACCATCAAACCCCATGATTTTCATCGTTCCGGACGTCGGCTTAATCAGCCCGGTCAGCATCTTGATGGTCGTCGTCTTCCCTGCCCCATTGGGACCAATCAAACCAAAAATCTCTCCGCGTCTGACACTGAAAGAAACCCCCTTGACGGCATCGACCTGACGCCGCCTGAACCCAACATAAAATGTCTTGCAAAGCTCTTTTAATTCGATGATCTCATCCGACATAACACAACGATTTCCAGGTCAAACAACTGTACCCAGTGTCCCCCTCTCCCGCACTAGAGCTTAAAACTCACATAGAACCGCGTATTCCCGGTATTGTCTTTCGAAATATCCATTCGTCCGTCAAACTGCCGCAGCAAAGGAAGAATATAGGCAAATGAATTTACGGGAGGATACGTCAGAGCAAGACGTCGTGAACTGACGAGCAAATCGAACAGATTGTCATCATCGGCCGGCATGATGTTCACATCCGACAGCTTCTTCGTAATTTCCTCCAGCGTGAGCAATTTCCCGTTGTGGAAGATGGAAACCGAAAATTCGTTCGGAAACGGATGCAGTATAATATTGATACGACTGCTGTAGTCTGTCGCCGTAAATGCATTATCGATGATAATTTCGATGAGCTTTTCGATGATCGACGAAAATGCAACGACGATAACATTGCGCACAGAATCTACCGGCAAATCGCTCTCATCCGGATATCCGCTCGTATCGACATCAATATAAATATGTTTTTTGAGATAGCGGCATCGATTCTGCGCATTCTGACAGATCGTCTGAAGAGTATAGGGCACGTAATTGACCAGACTGTGGACCTTGTTGTAAAGCGTCGAAGCTCTGTCCCAGGCATCCGGTTCATCCTGAGCATGAAGCCGCAGCGATTCCCGGATTTCCCCCAGAGATTCCAGCATTTCCTGAACGAGGGGCATGGGAATTGCCAAAGCCGTCTTGACGAATTCGAGCTCTGTCTCTTTGGGTTCAACCCATTCCGGACATACATTGTTGGCAATGTTGATCATCTGATAGAGGATTTCCTCAAGATGAACGCGACCCAGATTATCTTCGAATGCCATGTGATGAAGCTCATAGATAAAAGCAATTACCGGCGGATAATCGGTCGTCATGCCAAGCATTGACGTAATCGTCTCGATGCGGGAGATCTCAGAGACGAGTCTGTCACTGTCGCTGACATCCTCCGAAGACAGCAGCTGATTGAGGGCAGCAATGGTTTTCGCAAAGAACTGCCGAACCTGGACTGAACTCGGAAGAACGCTCAGTTTCGGACATTGTTCCTCGATCATGCGCACAATTCGCGCACACTGCCGGCTCATCGTCAGGTTCTCGGTATTAATGAAATCCTGCGTCGGAATATCATCCAGATGACTCACAAGACGCTGCCTGACGTCACTCATTTCGCAGATGGTTGCCAGATGGAGCAACCGACGAAGCAAAGTGCAGTAATACTCCGTCGAAGTCGGCGTCGATGTGTTCACCCAGACGAGCTGAAGCTCGGCAAGAATGCTGTTCAGCCGCTTGACAATAAACCAGGTTACACTGTCACGTGGCTGGCCAGGCGTCTGATACATCGCCAGAAGTTCATTATAAAACAGCTGCCGCGACGTAACTGTCGGTGAATCCTGATTGTGTTCGAGATTCTTCAGCAAACGATGGCATATCGCCCGCAGAAATCCAGATGTAAAATACAATGCATTGACAACAGAATCTGCGACCACCCCATAATTCTCACCATCTTTGGGAACGTGATCCAAAAGGGTAAGCAATATCTCACAGATCCGTTCGATCGAATGACATTTTATCTGCCGCGCATCGATCAGCAATTCCTGTATCTTGGCCGACGAAATCAAATGAATCGATCCCTGCTGCTGCAAAAGTATCTCAGAAAGATGATAGGCGCTGTTGATAATCGAATAGGCAGACTGCGGGCGAACGTCCGGTTTACGGGCAAACAATACCTTCAGACGCTCATGATTGAGCTGCTCAACATCACATTCTTCAATATCCTCTGTCGGAAATGCTCTCAGTTCATCCACGAGAAGGATGAAATTCTCGGCACAGGAATCTCCGTAATTCTCCCAATAGGACTCCAGATGCTCAAAAGTATCATAGAGCCACTGAATTCCATTGGCTTTTGCCAGTTCAGATAACTCCTGAGCACGCGCACGAAGGCCACTCATCCGGACACGTTCCAGATCGAGACAGGGCGCGGCAGCCTTGATGAATGTTTTCCATCGGTTGCAGAACGGCTCTTCGCTGTGACTTGATTCTGACGCATCAAACTTCGCAATCAAAGCACGCAAATGTTTGATCTTTTTATCGGAAATCGTCTGGGCAAAATGCTTGTCCAGCATGTTGCATATATCTCGATAGATACTGTAAACCTCCGCTGGAGGAATATCGGGCAGACGACATTTATAAACCAACATATAGAGTTTGGTCAGGGCTGCTTCAAAATCATTCAGCTTGTACTCGCGAGCAATTTGCGTCGCATTATTCAGACTCTTCGAGGCATCTTCATAGCCGCTTGCATAACCATAAAATACACTCGATTCCAGATAGTGCATCGACTCCGTAATCAGAGCCTCAAGTGTTCGCGACAGCTTGCTCACTGTACGCGTCGTCAGTTCATGAGGATTTACATCATCTGTAACCGCAAGAGGAGCTTCTGCTGAGGGCCGGCCGGGAACGATATCAAGCGCCGTATAAATCTTCTCCAGAACATCCGTAAACCGGCCCGTATCAAACCCTACCGAACGCTTTGACAAATAATTCAGCAGATAGACAAGACAATTCAAAAACTCACTGCTCTTGTCCAGAAAACGTCGCATTTTCATCGCATCAAAGCGACGCATTGAATGCTCGCCAATTTCAACATCCGTAAAGGAAATCGGAAGCATGTTGCCAATATAAGCAATCAGGGGAAGCTGCTCGCCAATGCCTGCAAATGCAAGAATATTTGCCAGACGATTCAGCTGTTTGCTCAGATCACATGCTTCCGCACAATGCTTCTGCACAAGCAATAGCTCAAGATCATCAAACAGACGCATCGCAATCAATGAAACAAACTGCCACAATTGAGGATCTTTAAGCGGATCTGAATCTGAATCTGAATGATCCGTGGATGACATCTCCCGACGACGTTCTGCTTCCCGCTGAAGTGCAGCAATATTCAACACCTGAGCTGTAACAGCACACCCGCTTTCCATGCCCTTCGTTCCACCCACATCGGACACACAAATATCATCCCCACTGCTTTCACCCTCAGCCCCATGCTCTTCCGCCTCAAAACCGACCTCAATCGCAGGATTCTCTCCGGAAACAGCGTCTGCACTCTCCTGCTCCGCTTCCTCGATCCTCGAAACATCAATATCGACGTTCAGAGCAGCCTCTTCTGAACTCAGGCTCACATCCAGAGATTCACCTGCTTCGTGCGTATCCGGCTCAAACTGCAGCGCAGCCTCTGATGCAAACTCTTCTGTGCTGATGCTCTCCTGTTCATCCAATGCATCAGAATCATTCCCATGAAGTTCCTCGTCCGCACCTCCAGAGGACTGCAAATCATCAGACGTAATGTAATCCTCACCATGCGGTAACGGGAGCTCATCCAGATCGAGTTCGACATTCGAAAATGGCTCAAACTCACTCGTAATCTCAATCTCCGATTCGATCTCCGCATGCTCTTCATCCACACTGACGCACGCGACAAGTTCCGACTCTCCCTCCGCTCCCGCTTCAGGTGCCTCTTTTTGTTCCTCTTTGGATTTTGGCTTCACATTATTGTCGAATTCAAGCGCTTCCTCTGATTCATCCAACCATTCATCACCAAAATCGTATCCATTGGAAACGGGCTTAGCGTCGTTATAATTATTCGCCATAATTTCGAACCTCTCACCGCTCACCATGAGCACAATCAACCTGGCGCATTATGTCATAAACCTCAATGGATTTGAACAATAATAACCGATAACATCAATGACATAACATTCCCCTGACCTCTCCCGCCGGGGTTACGCTGCACTTTTCCTAAGTTCGCAAAAGGCCATTCATATGGCACCCCTCCGGGGCGTGGCTGATTTTAATTATGCATTAATCCAATAATAATCTGTACAGACGTTCCACGGAACGTCTCTAACTATCATTAAGCATTATGCATTAAGCATTAAGCATTATGCATTACGAATTCCCCCTGCCACTCCCCCATGACCTCCATGACAACCCCGGCGGCATGGGTTCGGACATTTTTGTCAGATACTGCACTTTTTTTTCGTTCGCTCTTGATATTTTTATTTTCTCTGTATTTAAGCGAATTCCCTTTTTTTTGATGTCAATAGCTTGACAAAATTTTTTTTTAAGTATGACGAAAACGTCATATTTCTTCCGGCTCAATCCACGCTCCAAACAACCACCAAAATCAAAAAATCTTCTTATTTTTCAACGACTTGTAATTTTTTTATCACACTTGGTCATCGATTTGCTCATTGCCCACTCGCGCGCTTCGCGCTGGGGAAAACCCGGGGATATAGTGAGGAAACATCATGACACAAGCACAAAAAGCATATCAGTTTGAAGATTCATTTGATGCTCAGACCAAAGCCATCGTCGAAAGAACTTCGAAAGAACTCATCTCCAGTTTTGATGCTGAACGCTTTTATATGCAGCATATCAATAATGTTCCCCTTCTCTCCAAAGAAGATGAAGAACATTGGGGATTCGAAATGGATGATGCCCGCGAAAAGATGATGATGATCGTCTTTGATACGAAACCCGGCATTTCCATGATTATCAAACAGGTATCTGCATTCTGCCGCGGCGAACTGAAATTAAAGGATCTCATCGGCCACAGACAGATGGAAGAAGAGGAACGCGAAGAATCCTGTGACTCCATCACCAAAGGTTTTGAGAAGTTCTCCAAATTGCTCGAAACCGCAGATTTCAACGATGCCGATCAGCGTCACGAAATCATCGAAACCATGCAGTCCCTCGATCTCGGAATGGACTACATTCTCAGCGTCGTCCACGCTCTGCAGAGCATGTCCGAAAACCTCCTGAAGGCACGTGCTGAATGGCTCGCTCTTTGCGCATTAATCGGAGTGGCCCCTGATAAACTCGCCGAAAATATGCTCAAGTTCAAGAACAACAAAAAATGCAAATATATTGCATGCGAAAGCCAGTATCAGCGCTATGCCGGCATCCTGAATGCATATCAGGCTGAACGCGATAAACTCGCCGAAGAAGTTGGTTCTGACATGGATCATTTCGAAAATGAAATGCTCGAAATCCAGAAACAGCACGAGCGATATGAAAAAGCCCGTTCGATCATGATTACATCCAATCTCCGGCTCGTCGTTCTGGTATCCAAACGTTATGCCCGACGCAACATGCAGCTCCTCGATCTCATTCAGGAAGGCAATATCGGACTTATGAGAGCTGTCGAGAAATTCGATTACAAACGCGGACACAAATTCTCCACTTACGCCACATGGTGGATTAAACAAAGCGTAACCAGAGCCTATGCCGATCAATCACGTACGGTTCGCGTCCCCGTTCATCTTGTGGAAGTCATCAACCGCATTATCCGCACGTCCCGTTCACTGGAACAAAAACTCGGTCATGCGCCGTCTGCTGCTGAAATCGCAGAAAACCTCAACCTCGAAGAATCCTATGTCGAAAAAATGCTCGACATCTCCCGCACGACAGTCTCTCTGGATGCCCCCATCGGTGACGATGAAGATTGCTCCCTGAGTGACTTTATCGAAGATTCGACGGCTCCGAATCAATTGGATTATCTCTCCAGCGAAGCCCTCAACGATGAACTCTCCAAAGTACTCACCACACTGACTCCGCGTGAAGAACGAATTCTTCGCCTTCGCTTCGGCATTGGTGAATCCAACACCTATACGCTCGAAGAAGTCGGCAAAGTCTTCAGCCTGACCCGCGAACGCATTCGCCAGATAGAAGCCCGCGCAATCGCAAAACTTCATGCCCCAGCGCAGAACTGCGATTTGGCTCTGTACGTCTGATAAAGCACCTACCACATCAAAAAAGGCACCCAATGGGTGCCTTTTTTGTATTCATCAGCATTTATTATCGCATTCAATATGTCAGTTACAGCGTAACGACAAATCCTTTCAACCCGGTCTTTTTCTGAATTGTCGCCTGAAGGTTTTCGGCCACTTCACGTTTGGCACCGCCATCCACGCGCACGCGATACCATCCCTGACCATTCACTGTCTCGCTGACGACAACGGCATGATACCCCTGAACATTGAGCTGACGTACCAGCGTCTGTGCATCCGATGCCGATTTAAATGACGATACCTGAATGGCATACTTGCCCGACAATTTATTCAGGCTATGGCGAGCCTTCGCGCGAATCGCAGGGTTTTGCTCCATTTCGAATTCCGGCAATGCGCGATCAGGCACGGGCTGCTCCAGCAGCGTAAAGAAGTCATAATGATATGGCTCATCAATCTGCGGCTGAAGCGCTGCACGATGAGTATCTTTTTGAATGGTTTGTGCAAAACTCAAATCCAGCACTTCCGAATCCGGAAGCCTGCCCTTTGCCCAAAACTGAACCGCCCCAAAAGTTAAAATGCCAACACAGACGAACGCAAAAACGACAAGAGGAATACGCCACGAACTCAACTTTCCAGCCATCATGAACCTCATTAAACGGTATTAGAATTTCAACCGGGACGCTAATTAACCCAAAAGGGCGTACCCAGGCAAATTTGCAAGGTAAGAATGGCTGATGAATTAGTGATTAGTGGTTAGTGCATAAAAAAGGCCCCCAAAAGTCCGTCAGGGCTTCACGGCGAGTAGCCCCCGGTTGCGCAAGCTACCGGGGGGACAGGAAAATCCCCCGTTCACTGGAACTACTTAATGCCGACCAAAGATTCTGCGGTTTGCCAAAAAATCTTGCCCGTATGGGCTTCCTGAATATCCAGGCTACCATAACCGCTCAGCATGCGCCAGACCTGGTTGTCCTCGAGCAAATGCCAGCCTTCAAAATCAGCAGTTACCAGAGCCATCTGCTGCGTATTCTGATGACGAAAAGCAAATAAATAACCTTCCGAAACCGCCACAAGACCGCCAATGGTACGATAATCCAAACCATTCAAAAGAATCGTTCTGCGGTCAATATTCTTTAATGCTCCGGCGATGGGAATTCTATCCACCCGCATCAGGGCATCATCCCCCTGCCATACGACGGCAAAATCATCCAGACCAGCGGCAACATGCGGCGCATTCGTCGTCGAAAGCCCAAGTTCCAAAACATCCACGGCATTTTCCAGAAATGCAGCTTTGGCATGTCCGGATTCGACCCACACAACCAATGCATGCTCACCCGATGTACCGACAGAAAATGTCCGTACCGGATTTTGTGTAGATATCGTCGCCACCGGTGAAACCTTGCCTGTTTCGGGATCCAATGCTTCGCAGCGCACCCCTGGCTTTCCCTGAACCGGTTCGAATGCCGCACAGACGAGGACTCTGTCATTCGTCCAGGATGACAAAGAAATCTGCGAAACAGACAAATCCGGCGAAGCAAGATCTATTTTGCGCTCAACCTGGGGCTGTGCATTTACGATCGCGATCTGAGTCCGATGGGAATCCCCGACATAAACTCCATCATTGATAGCAAAGACAAATCGGTCTTTTGCCGCCGCGATCCCCTCTATCCGTGCTCCTGACTGAGTATCCGATTCGTATAGCTGCACCGTTTTCGGCTCATTTGGATTAAGACGATCCGTTATGATCCCGATCCCCCTGAAACACACCGGAAGTTCCGTTTCGGGACAAAGCTCAATATTGCGCGTATCGGACTGTATCGCTATCGCAATTTTGTTCTCACTCGCGGCTGCACCAAAAATCTGCGTCGGAAAACTATCCGACAAACGAATCAGTACCGGCCCTGGTTCCCCCGGAGGGGCAGGAAGCTTCCGGGGGGCTTCCGGCTTAACCTCGCCGCCTTCATCCTTGGCAGCACCCGGCGTCGCCGATTTCGGAGAATCTTTGGAATCACACGATAAACAAAGAATGACGCTCGCAAGGATGCAAAAAACAAAGACTCTAAAATGCATGAAACCACTCAATCCCAATGACCCAAATCCATGGCCTGCGCGCATCCCTTGCCCGTCAAAAAAACGCAGGCTGTTTTCACAAACAGCCAGAAAAACTCATGTTAATTGCGATTGTTCCTCAACTGAGCCGAGAACCATCCGCCCGTCATGGCATCGAGCGTCGCCGTCAATTCCTGGAGCTTCAATTCGGCTTCAAGCCTTGCAGCAACATCACTCGGCGGATTCACCGTCATATTGATCTGGAGTTTACGGCGTTCAAAATAAACCTTCGTCAATTCTTTAAGAAGCTTGTCGCGCGTCGAGGCTACAGAATTCATCAAACTGACGACATTTTTCTGCTCACTGTTATAAATCAGACGACTGAAATCCCATTGGGCACGTGCCTTGTGCTGAGTAAAATCCTGATCCTGGCGATAGTCGGTCTTTTGGTAGTTCGTCCATGCATCCACCACCTTGCCCTCGGCATCCTTCTTTGCGACGACGCCATCCTCAAACTTAAAAACTTTTTGCGGTCTGTCTGTATCCTGGTACTTGCCTGTAAACTCATAATACACCTGCCGCGGCAAAACATTGGCCGCACCAGCGCGTCTGTACATGCTTTCCATGCGATCCGCACTCAAACCGGCATAATCGATCGCCGCTTCCATCGTAGCCTCTACGGTCGGCTCATGGCTGAACTTCGCCATGACGTCCTGGGCATTCTGAGCAAACGCGCTCACTGGTGCAATAAGCATCACAGCCGCAAAACAAAGACTCATCAAATGTTTCATGCAGAATATCTCCCTATGTCGATGGGCAGTCAACCTAACCCTGTTTAATGCGAATCACCCTGATGAACAGCAGGAATATAGTATCCTCCTGTCAGATAGTGGAGTCTGGCCTCAATTTCCTGAACCCCCAGTTGGGCTTTTATTAACTTCTTTTCTGCTGTCTTGGCTTTTGTCACACGCGGCAGATCGATGACAATCGTCATCTGAAGCGCACGACGGCTCCTGAGTTCCTTCTGAACCAGCTTGATAATCCGTTCACGTTTTTGGCGAAGCCTGATATTGAGAGCCTTTCCGGATAATTCATCAGTCAGTCCCATACCGATTTGAATGTTCCAAAAAGCCATAATCTGCCAGTAGGTCTGCTTATCACGCGTCATGGCATACGAGTCAGATTTCACATCACTCTGATTATTGGGATAGGGATGAGCATAAACAACCGTATGATTATCCGTCACCAGTTGCCTAAAACTATACTCGAACACGACGCTCGGTGCCAACCATGATAACCGGCTGCGCAATCCCCAGCTCTTATCCGCAAAATCGTCCAGATAATGGGCTTCCAGTGCGCGCGCGATAACTTCCTCATCGCTCGGTTCCCGGCTCCACATATCCATAAGCGTCCGATACTCGCCGCTTGACTCAAATAGCGACTTATCCTGAGCCATCCAAACGCCGGAAGGAGATGCCATAATCGCAAGAACCACATCATCCCCCCCGAGGACGGCATTCCCCAGTTCGGATGCCATCAGGGATTTGCTTTGCGAAACCCAGCCATTGTTGTATTCGTAAAGATGCGAATCCGTCCGAACAATAAAGCTAGACAGCGATCCATTTTTGGGTATCACCTGGCGAATGATTTCATCCGCAAATGGTCCGGTGCCAACTGTATTCCAGATGTCCATATCGGACGTATAATAAAGCGTCTCATTCGAGAGCGCCAGCATCTGTCCCTGTTCTCCGGGATAAATGCCCATCAGGATTTCCGATTCTTCGAGAGGGACATCCACCACATTCCAGGTTTGGCCGGAATCCGCTGAATGATATATCCCTGCGGTTCCCAGCAACCAAATCTGCCCGGCACTGCCGATATGGATCTCGTAAATCGCTCCCCCGACGGCATCCAGCCCCAACGAAAACCAATCCTCACCGCCATCGCGACTCAAAAGCAATCCATTCGTCAGGCCAATCGCCAGCGTCTCCCCCGATACAGCATACGACAAAATATAGCTTCCGGATTCAGCTTCATAAAATTTATCCCAGTGTTTGCCTTGATCCTGAGTCATGTAGAGCACATCAGATGTCACGGCATACACGGCCTGCGGCGATGTCACAAAACGCCATACGCCGTCGCTGTCCGCAGCCGCTTCGGCTGCTGCCAGCTCTGTGGCTCCCGACCTCAGCAAACTCAAATACCTTTCGGGATATGAACTGAATTCCGAAAGAACGACGCCAGAGGCCACAGAGGTATTCACCCCGACATTCCTGAGATCCGTCTCAATTTCAAACTCCATTCCACGGAATTCATCAATATCGGTCAGATCTTCTGCTTCGAGGAGTTCTTCGTCGGTCACTTCATCCAGCAGAGCATCAATATCTTCGGTATCGAACTGCTGTTCCAATTCTGTCCGGATATAATCCCGCAGTGCTTCAGCACGTTTTTCTGCAGCATCCTCCGAATCACCACCGCCTGTATTCCCTTTCAAACCGGCAGAAAACTTCAGGGAATCATCCCAGTTTGCACCTGAATCCCGGCTCACGGCGATATAGCCCACGCCGCCCGCATACAATACCGACGGCGTCTGGGCATCGACGGCAACAGCCGTCGTTCCCGGCAATAGTTCCGGAGCATTCAGCAAGCCCCAGAACCACATTCCTTCACCCATTTTAGAGGAAGCGGCCTTCGCAAAATCCGGTCCTTCCTGAGCCAGGGCATGACCACAAACCGGTAATACACTAAGTGCCAAAGCCAGGAAAAAGGATATTGTGCGTATTCTCATGCTGGATTTCCGATGCTGAATTCAAACGCCCTGATGCGCTCCACAAAACTATCAGCTTAACGCATCATTCTCAAGCCGTATTATTATTCGAATAAGGCTTTTCGGCATCAAAAAAATTACATTGTCTGCACAATTTTTTGTGTTCTGTACTCCGCAGTACGCATCCGGCGCGCCGTATGCCAATAGGCGCGCGGCGCAGGGCGTATTGGCCTGATGGGCCAATAGCCGCGCCCCAAACCAAACATCAATCCGGCGCCGTCACACGGCAGACTTCCGACAGGCACGTCGTCCCTTCGAGCACCTTGTGAAGCCCGGACTGACGCAGCGTCTGCATGCCGAGGCGAATGGCCTCCGCCTTGAGTTCCGCCGTCGAATATCCCTGCAAAACCGCACTTCGGAGTTCTTCACCGAACACCATGACCTCATAGAGCGCGATTCGGCCCTTGAATCCGTTGTTGCATTTGTCGCAGCCGGGACCCGGTTCAAAGATCTGGGCACCGGGAATCAGCTCATCGGGTACCTGCGCATCGCGAAGGACTTCCGGAGACGGATGCGATTCCTTGCGGCAATACGGGCAGAGCTTTCGTGCAAGTCGCTGAGCCAGAATCAGGTTCACGGAACTGCAGACCAGGAACGGCTCGATGCCCATGTTCAAAAGACGGCTCACCGTCGACGGAGCATCGTTCGTATGGAGCGTGCTCAGAACCATGTGGCCCGTCAATGCTGACTTGACCGCGATTTCTGCCGTCTCGAAGTCTCGGATCTCGCCGACCATGATGATGTCAGGATCCTGACGCAGGAAGCTTCGAAGGGCTGCCGCGAAGTTCAGACCGATCGCATCGTGCATCTGAACCTGATTGATCCCGGCGAGGTTGAATTCGACAGGATCTTCTGCCGTGGAAATATTTTCGGTAATCTGGTTGAGTTCGCTGAGCGCGGAATAAAGCGTCGTCGTTTTACCGGACCCCGTCGGCCCCGTAACCAGCACCATGCCGTAGGGACGATGAATGGCTTCCTTGAAATCCTTGAGCGATTTCGGCTCAAAGCCGAGCTTCGTCATGTCGAGCTGCAGGTTCGATTTGTCGAGCAGTCGCATAACCACTTTTTCGCCAAAAAGCGTCGGCAGAATCGAAACACGGAAGTCCATTTCGCGGCTGCCGCCGAGCTTGATCTTGATACGACCGTCCTGCGGCAGACGGCGTTCCGCGATGTCCAGACTCGACATAATCTTGACGCGGCTCACGATGGCATTGCGCAGTTTGAGCGGCGGACGCATGACCTCCTTGAGCACACCGTCGATGCGGAAACGAATGCGCATCATCTTTTCGTAGGGTTCCATGTGAATATCGGATGCGCCGTTGCGAATTGCATCGATCAGAATCGCATTGACCAGGCGAACGACCGGAGCTTCCTCTGCCATATTCTGAAGATCGACCGTATTGACATCGTCTTCTTCATCCGCAAATTCGATGTCGTCCAGATTGAAATCATCGATGCCGGCACCCGCGAACTCATCCCCATCAGGATTATCCTGATTGTTATTCAGACCGCTGCCCTTCTTGCCGTAATACTTCTCGATGGCCGCCAGAATGGCCTGCTCGCCGGCAACCACAACTTCAATGTTGTAGCCCGTCATGAATTTCAAATCATCCACCGCGAACATGTCCGTCGGATCGCTCATCGCCACGACGAGCGTCTGGGCCACGCGGTTGATCGGCAGACAGCAGTGCTTGATGGCCTTGTCCCTCGGTATCAGCTTGAGAATGTCATCGCTGATTCCCTGAATCTCATCCAGATGAACCGAAGGCACACCAAACTGACGGCTCAAAAAGTTCGTCATGTCCGATTCACGAACATAACCGAGTTTCGTCAGCTGACCAGAAAGCCGCCCACCTGACTTGCGCTGTTCATTGCGGGCCGCTTCAAGCTGGGCACCTGTCACGATCTGGCTGCGAAGCAGCAATTCACCGAGTTTCTGCTCTTTTACCGACATCTTTATCCTCCAAAATCACATATCCAGTGGTCCAAACTTCGTCAGTGACTCGATTTCCGCATAGCGCTCACGAAGCCTCTCCACCGTCGCCTGCTTGAGTCCGTCCAGGCTATAACCTTCGATCGTAAAACTCGCCAAAGCCGTTCCGACGATCATGCCTTCGCGAAGCGTCGCATCACTCACCTCTCCATGACGCGCAAGCGTACCCATCAGACCTCCCGCAAATGTATCTCCGCACCCCGTCGGATCCACGACCTTTTGCGTCGGATACGCAGGACAAAGGAAGATGCGTTCCTCATGGAGCATGAAAGCACCATATACGCCGCGCTTAATTACGACCGTCCGGGGGCCCATCGACTGAATCTCGTGAGCGGCAGCGACTATCGAACGCTTTCCGCTCAAAAGCTGAGCCTCCGCCTCGTTCAGAATCAGAAGGTTGATCTTCGACAATACGCGCCGAAGATCCGCATTCTCCGTGTTGATCCACAAATTCATCGTATCGGCTGCGACAAATTTCGCATTCGCCTGTTCCACGACCTTTAGCTGAAGTTTGGGAATGATGTTGGCCAGGAACAGAAAATCGCAGTTCTTCTGCGCATCATTGAGATGGGGCTCAAAATCGGCAAACACATTCAAATCCGTCCGCAATGTCGTTGCTTCACCGAGCTCCTCACCATACGTTCCCTGCCACTGAAATGTCTTGCCCTTTCGCGTATATACCGTCGAAAGATCAACTCCGCGTTCCACCAGAAAACCAAGCTCTCCGCGATCAAAATCTTCCCCGAGAACTGCAATGACCTGCGGACGGCACAACAAACCCGATGATGCTGAAAAATATGTCGCGGATCCCCCCAAACCCTTGCGATTTTCCATGCCAGGCGTCGAAACAGTATCCAGGGCTATCGAACCAACAACGATGAGTGACGCTGCTGTATCATGCGTCTTCGCACAGCCAGACGTTGAAGACATGTATGTCCTTCCTTTCACAATATCGTGAATTCCCCGATAATTTTCCCTAACCTCTCCCCCGCCAAATAAGCTATTCTAAGCCCATTGACCGTCCACGCAAATACCACATTTGCCTACACATTCGCAACAATTAGCAAATCAATTATACACGAATCACAAAACCCGAACTGAAGTGAGTCAGTCATGCCAATTCACGTCCGATGTTCATCGCCTGTCGCCCCCATCGTCCTGCTCCCGGGTGATCCTGATCGCGCCCGATGGATAGCCCAAAATATCCTCGAACACGCACAATGCACCACCGAATACCGTCAGATGCTCGGGTTTACGGGGACATATAATGGATCCCCCATCAGCATTCAGACCACCGGCATGGGCGGACCTTCGGCCGCCATCGTCTGCGAGGAACTCATTACCCTCGGCGCAAAATTCTTCATTCGGATCGGTACCTGCGGCGCCATGAATCCAGACATGAACCCCGGCGATCTCATGCTCGTCACTGCCGCATGCATGGCCGACGGAACTTCCAGGGAAATCATACGTGCTCACATGGAAGGATCCAGCCTCGACCTCGGATTTCCGGCGACTTCGGACTTCGAATTCCTAAAGTATGCCGCCGACGAAGCAAATCGCCTCCAAATTCCCTATCACCTCGGCAAAGTCGCTTCGCTCGACCGATTCTACGGACACGAAAATGCCACATACGAAAAGCTGGCCAGACTCGGCATCTGCGCCGTCGAAATGGAAGCAGCAACCGTCCTGTGCATCGCCGCATTACACAACATACGCGCCGCTGCCATGATGACCGTATCCGATCTCCTCGACGGACAAAAGCGCGCCGATGAAAATACCATCCTCATGGGCGTCGAACGCATGGTCAGAGTCGCCATCCATGCCGCTCAAAAATCCCTCAAATAACCTAAAATGAAAAACGTTCCGTGAAACGGCTCTGCTGCCAGCAAATAACCACAGTGACGTCGTTCTGCGGGACGGCTCTGCTGCTAATAATAACCACAGTAAGGCGTTCCGCGGGACGGCTCCGCTGCCCCATAACCCACGACATAAGGCAATCAACATGGAAAACCCGACAAATCAATCAAACACGAATTCAAACGACAGCTTCTCGGGCGGCATTTCGTTCGATAATATCACCAATTCCCTGACTCCGGGCTTCGACGATATATCCTTTGGCGCTCCGGAACAAAACCACCCCGACACTGCGCAGCAGAATTCTTCTGCCCCATCTGCCCCTGCCGAATCGACAGGAAATTCCGGTGATGCATTCTCCACCGGCAATGCAGATGCTTTCTCCCCGGGCGCCGCGGAACCCGCGTATTCAGCAGACATTTCCACGGAGCATGACAATGCTTCAAATGAAGCAAACTTCTCCGCAGTCTCAGACAATGATGATGCAAGCCCGCAATCCGCAGAAGAACAATCCGATCCGGAACTCCAAAAGGCCATAGAAATCGCAGTGCAAGCCATCATCGTCGGAGAAAAATCACCGGAAGATACCATCCAAATGCTGGAGGAACAGGGATATTCCCTCGAAACGGCCACAGATGCAGTCCGATTGGTCATTCAGGAAAACCAGAATCTCGATGCAAATTCAGGCAGCTCAAAGTCCGGCAGCGCCGGCCATTTCATCTTCGGCATCATCTGTCTGGTCGCCGGCATTCTGCTCACGACATTTTCAGTGGGAAATGCCATCTGGTATGGAGCCATCATCGTCGGAATCATCGAAATCATCCGCGGATTCATCGCACTGGCAAAGCATTAACCCTATTAATCCGTACAGACGTTCCGCGGAATGTCTCTAACCCCAACCAACCACCAAGAAATGTTCCAGCTCATCGGATACCTGAACCGACGACAATGGGGACTCATTGTCGTCGCATTGACATTTATTGTCACACAAATCTGGCTCGACCTGCGTCTCCCCGATTTTATGGCCGATATCACCGAGCTCATCGAAACCGAAGGAAGCCGGATTTCGGATATACTCACCAAAGGCGGCTACATGCTCCTTTGCGCCTTCGGCAGCATGATCGCCTCGATCATCGTCGGATACTGCGCAGCAAGGGTCGCCGCCGGGTTCTCCAAAACACTGCGCGACAAGGTCTACGACAAAACCATCTCATTTTCGATGTCTGAAATCGGACACTTTTCCGTCGCCAGCCTGATCAATCGCACCACAAACGATGTCATGCAGGTACAGCGCCTCATCGCAATGGGAATGCAGGCCATTGTCAAAGCACCCCTGATGGCCGTATGGGCTATCATTAAAATATATAATAAAAGCTGGCAGTGGACTTCGGCAACCGCAGTAGCTGTCTTCGTACTCATTATACTGCTTGCCGCCGTCATTATATTCGCACATCCGAGGTTCATTCGAATCCAGGAACTCACAGACAATATCAACCGCGTTACGCGCGAACTGCTCTCGGGCATCCGCGTCGTGCGCGCATACAACGCCGAATCTTTCGAAGAAAAAAAATTCGCACAGGCCAACGACGAACTCACAAACAACAACCTCGTTGCACACCGCGTCATGTCATTGATGGGCCCCGGCACTACACTCATCAACTCAGGACTCACACTCGCCGTCTACTGGATCGGCGCATACATGATCCTGGCTGCCGATATGCCAGACAGACTCGGAATCTTCTCCGATATGGTCGTTTTCTCCAACTACGCCATGCAAGTTATCATGGCATTCATGACGCTCAACATGATCTTCATGATACTGCCGCGTTCACAGGTCTCCGCAAAACGCATCTGCGAAGTCCTCAATATGCCCGAGAGCATCACTGACGGTGCCGGTGCCGAAGTTCAGGACGCCGACAAAGGATCCGTCGAATTCAAAAATGTATCTTTCAAATACCCAGATGCCGGCGAAAATACATTGTTCGATATCAGCTTCAAGGCAAATCCCGGCGAAACCATCGCCTTCATCGGTGCCACCGGCAGCGGCAAAACTTCCCTCATCAACCTGATCCCAAGATTCTACGATGCCACCGAGGGCGAAGTCCTCGTCGACGGACAGAATGTTCGATCCTTTACCCAGGCCGATCTCCATGATCGCATCGGATACGTGCCGCAAAAAGCTGTCCTGTTCGCTGGAACCGTTTCGAGCAACGTCAATTTCGGAACAGGAAACGACAAGGATGTCACCGAAGAAGACATCAAAACAGCCATCGAAACCGCACAATGCAGGGATTTCGTCGAAAATATGGATAAAACATACGACGCCCCCATCGCTCAGGGCGGAACCAATGTTTCCGGCGGCCAAAAACAAAGACTCTCCATTGCTAGAGCCATCGTCCGAAAACCGGAAATCCTCATATTCGACGACTCATTCTCCGCACTCGACTACCGGACCGATCGCGCTCTGCGCTCCGCCCTCGAAAAAAATGCCGCAGGATCCACAAAATTGATCGTCGCACAGCGCATCGGAACCATTCGACACGCCGATCGCATCATCGTCCTCGATCACGGAAGGATCGTCGGAAACGGAAAACACGAAGAATTGTTAAAAACCTGCACTGCCTACTACGAAATCGCAGCATCGCAGCTATCCGCAAAGGAGCTCGGAAATGGCTGAAAAAATACGGACTCAGGCAACCGGCGGCCGCGGCATGCGCGTCGCCGAAAAAAGCAAAAACTTCAAAAAAGCATACGCTGATCTGTTCCGATACGTCGGCAAATACCACTGGCTCTTCATCGTCGCCGCAATTCTCGCACTCGCCGGATCCGGCCTCAACCTCATCGGACCCAATCTGCTCAGCAAAATGACCGATATCATCGTCGTCGGACTCAAATCCACCGTCGATGTCGAGGCCGTCGGAAAACTCGGTATCATGCTCGCCATTTTTTATATATTCGGCGCATTGCTCAACTACGCACAGAGCTTCATCATGGTCACGCTCTCGCAGCGCATCACACAGATGATGCGCCGAAGCATCTCGCAAAAAATCAACAAACTCCCCCTCAACTTCTTCGATACGACCACTACCGGCGACGTCATGAGCCGCATCACAAACGACGTCGATACCGTCGGACAAATGCTCACTCACAGCTTCGCAAACCTCGTCTCCGCTTCCGCAATGCTCATCGGGTCGGTCACGCTCATGTTCATCACCGAATGGAAACTCGCCGCTGTCGGCATCGCAACCGCTACAATCGGCGTCTTCCTCATGGTGCGAATCATCAATCATTCCCAAAAATACTTCACTCAGCAGCAAACCGAACTCGGCGGTCTCAACGGTCACGTCGAAGAAACCTACAGCGGACACAGCGTCATCCGCGCATACAACGGCGAAAAAGCCGCCCTCGACGAATTCCACGAAAGAAACAAAAGATTATATACATGCGCATGGAAAAGCCAGTTCCTCTCCAGCATGATGATGCCATTAATGGGATTCATCGGAAACCTCGCCTATGTCGTCGTTTGTATCTTCGGCGCTGTACTCGCCATAAAAGGTGATATCACTTTCGGTGTCATCGTCGCTTTCATGGTATATATTCGATTGTTCACTCATCCGATACAAACCATTTCTCAGGCTTCAAATAATCTGCAGAGCCTGGCCGCCGCATGGGAACGTGTCTACGAATTTCTCGGACAGCCGGAAATGGATGACGAAAGCAGCAAAACAAATATTCTCGAAAATGTAAAAGGACATATATCTTTTGAACATGTAAAATTCGGTTATCAGCCCGAAAAAATAATTGTACATGACTTCTCATTCGATGTCAGACCCGGTCATAAAATCGCCATCGTCGGCCCTTCCGGCGCCGGAAAAACCACAATGGTCAATCTATTGATGCGCTTCTATGAACTCAATGGCGGTAAAATAACTATCGACGGCGTGTCGGTTTCAGATCTCACTCGCACAAATATACACGATCTGTTCGGCATGGTACTCCAGGATACCTGGCTGTTCGAGGGAACCGTTCGCGAAAATCTCGTTTTCAACGAACAGAATATCCCCGACTCCCGCCTCGACGAAGTCTGCGCAGCCACGGGACTTACAGAATTCATCAAACAGCTTCCCAACGGCTACGATACCGTTCTGGGCGACAGTGCCTCCATTTCCGCCGGACAAAAACAGCTGCTCACCATCGCTCGCGCCATGATCGAAAACTCACCCCTCATTATCCTCGATGAAGCCACGAGCAGCGTCGATACGCGAACCGAACAGCAGGTACAGAAAGCCATGGACGCACTCACCAAAGGAAGAACCAGCTTCGTCATCGCACACCGCCTCTCTACCATTAAAAATGCCAACTGCATCCTCGTCATGAAGGACGGCGACATCATCGAAAGCGGTTCTCACGATGAACTCATGCAAAAAGGAAGCTTCTACGCCGATTTATACAACAGCCAGTTTGAACCGGCAATATAATTAGATTGGGCTCCGTCTACCGTATGTAGTTATAGATTATTATTTTTGTATCAATGATTATGGATAGCAGCATTCGACATTCATCACAATAATTACGCCGCCATGGACGGCGGCGAGAGGCGAGGGAGGCATGTCCAGGGATGGACATTCGACCCGCAACTGCGATAGCCAAAAAAGCGTGCGGGGGTTGTAGGGGGTGTTCACAATCGAACACCCCCTGCCGCGTAAGCGTATAAATAACAAGCGACCGCGCTGCAATGCGCGAAAAATCAATATACCAACAGGTATAACACTATTAAAGGCACATCGACTAATATAATATTATAATATTATAATAATTATTGTTTAAGGAACGCGGGCTATCGGCTGCGCCGATACGCCCCGCGAATCGTCCTATTCGCCTGCGGCGAATACGGACGATTATTCTATTTTAATTAATTGCACACTCCTTGATTTCAATCTTATCTGTGTTGTTGTTCGGATCACACTCGACAGTCGTTCGACCGCCCTTGCCATCGTCGTTGACGACCATCGTAATGATGCCGCTGATCTCTGTGGAGATCTCGCATTCGACGCGCCGGCATTCTCCCGAAACGACATTGGAATCCGTATAGGATGTACACAAAATCTTATTCTCTGCTGGATCTCCCAAATAGAATGTAGCCGGAAGCTTGGATCCGACATCCTTGATGCCGCGATTGCAAAGCGTTCCGCCAACCGTAATGCGCTTGTCCTTGTCCATGATACAGGCAGTGTCCTTATCCAGACGTCCCGTGATATCGGGCGCATAACCGGCAGAAATCTTACCCTGCGCATTCTGACGATAATTGTTCAGTTCGGGATCCAGTAAATTCTGTTTCCACTGCGAAGTCCGTGGCACCGTGCCATCATCATTGACATTGGTGACTGAATACGCATGCTGATTCCAAATCGGACGCGAGGATGCCCAGCGATCCAGACGATCTCGCAGAATTCGGAATCCGGGACGCTTGATGCCGCTCGGATGTTTCGCTCGACACACATTGCCATCCGATGCCGACTGAGGCGCAAGCGGCGTCGTACAGCTGTATTCGTCGAGCAAAGTGCCTTTGGCATCGTACTGCCAGTTGCATTCATTGTCAGAATTGCAGCGGCAATAATCCGAAACGCATTTGCCCGAAAAACAATCGCTGTCTTTGGCACATTTTACGCCATGATGATTCGGATCGACGAGCGGACATGCCGGTGCTATCGAATCTGACCCCATGATAATTTCGGCACTCATGTCGTGATCCACATCTGCAATCGTTGGATTTTCATAAAGCGTATTGGATGTGCGATAGCTCGAAAAGAGTACTTCTCCCGTCTGACCGTCATAAATGCGCGTGTAACATTCGTCCCCATAAACGACTTCCACACGCCCGTCGCTGTCAAAATCGAATGTACTGGACCCGGTCACACCAGAAGAATGATCTTGGGAAACACTTGTCCAAAGATAATATTGCCCTGCACACCCGGATACACTTGCGGATGTACATTGCGGATCAAATACCGTATAGGAATCACGCCCAGCCACGCCTATTTCCGGCATGTCATCACCATCGAAATCACCAATATTCGGAGGACCGCCGCCAAAAACATCTGAATGTGGAATTGCTACATCCATTAATATATGACCTTTAAGCGTCATAAGCTTAACATTTCCACCATTGATCGTAGAAACAATAACAATTTCAGCTATCCCGTCTTTCTGCGTAAAATCGAAACTTCCATCTGAATTCTCCCGGCCAAAATCTGCAAATGCCAATTCAGCTCCTCCGGATGTAAGCGAATAGGTATTGGGCACCGGTATCCACGTATTTGCATTTCGATCCCATTTCCAAAGTCGACTTGATAAAAGCTCAATCTCACCATCATTATTTACATCCCCAAGAATGGGAAATGTGGAAGAACCAGCTGAACTTGAAGTATTCAGCAATTCTCCTGTTCGACCATCGACAACAGATGATCCAGTAATAACTTCCGGATAACCATCATCATTTAAATCGTGAATGCTTGGTCCAATACCGCCGGATAGATCATTATTAATCCAATACTGTTTATATTTTCCTGTAACATCATCCCAATGCCAGGCTGTTAATCGATTTCCGCCAATAATTTCAATCTTGCCATCATTATCCAAATCTGCCAAAGCAATACCATTCCCACCTCCCGTAATACTCTGGAGCAATTCACAATTCTCACCATTAAAAATGCGAATTACGGAAGGTGAAAACGTCGTAGTCACAATTTCTGCCGCGCCGCCCGAATCAAATGGCAAATCGGCCACCATGATCGTCGACATGATCTGATTCGACCCCGGAGCCACTCCATCCGACGCATCTCCGAGCCACTCACACTGGATCGATGCTTCAAACTGACCCGTTGTAAGCTGATATTTGCATTCAGGATCAAAGCTGCCGCCAGGCCCCTCACCATAAGGAAAACAAACATTCTTCGTCTGACAGGAATCCATCACGCAGCAGTAACTGTCGGCATTGCAGTCCGTATTCGTCTCACAGGAACCATAATTCTTAAGACATGTACCGCCCTGACAAATAAATCCATCCTCGCAGAATATCGTTGTATTGTCACACTTTTCACCGCTGCCCACGGTTTTCCGGCAAAGCCCTTGCTGACAGGAAAGAGGTATTTCGCAAATGTCTAATTCGGAACACGCCTCTCCCTCTTTTACCAGTGTAACACAGACATTATTCAGACATGTGTTTGGCGATTCGCAATAAGAAGAAAGCTCACCCACACAGGATTCACCTTTTTTGGGAAATGGAACACAGACCAAATCATCACTGCAGGCAAGTGACGCCGTTTCATCGCAATACGCAGCTTCATCATAGGGATCACACTCTTCCCCAACTTGTCGCCACGGAGTACAGGCATCGTTCAGACATCGCGTTCCCTTGGGACAGGGGCCCTTGGTTTCTCCACAACTTTCCTCACTTTCTTCGGGAGGAATGCATTGCTTGTTCTCACAAATCAACCCATCCTTGCAGCCAGTGGTTTCACAGGACTCGGTTTCCTCTGGCTTATTCGGATCTTTCGGGGGATCCTCTTCCTCACCGTCCACTTTTTTACAAACATCGTCCGTGCACTTTAATCCCTTCGCGCACGGAACATCCTCCAGGCATTTTTTACCCTCTTTTACTGGCTTAACACACTTCGAATTGTGGCAATAACTGCCGGAATCACAATCATCATGGCTCTCGCATGCCGACTTGGACGATGAGTCTTCGCCCGATGATGAATCATCCGAACAAGCGGATACACCAAATGCAAACAAGGCAACACACAATGCGAAAATGCTTTTCCCTTTCATCCGAATGCTCCATTTTCGGTTTATTTGCTCATTCAGCTGAACTGTTGGATTTATATCTATCGTATCCATCAGACAAACATAATATATCTAAGCTCCCTTATCTGGGAACATATTAAATTTAGCGCATTGAACATCCGGAAACAATGCCAGGGAATCATGATTATTGTGCTGGCCATAGATAATGACCGCATCCCTCCCCTCGCCATTCATGGTGAGAGGATGCCCGCAAAGCGAGCGGGGGTGAGGTCTGACAATGCTGTTAATAACCCTGGGGAATCTCTGAATAATTGTCTGGTGCAACAAAACTGTGTTGTTGAAAATTACTCCCCTTGCCCCATTGGGGAAAGGGGATGGGGGAAAAGGGCCAATTGATCAGATATTCCATAAAGGGAATCTCTGAATAATTGTCTGGTGCAACAAAACTGTGTTGTTGAAAACTACTCCCCTTGCCCCATTGGGGAAAGGGGATGGGGGAAAGGGGCCAATTGATCAGATGTTCCCTAGGGAATGTCTGAAAAAAGGCTCAAAACTCAAAACTCAAAACTCAAAACTCAAAACTCAAAACTCAAAACTCAAAACTCAAAACTCAAAACTCAAAACTCAAAACTCAAAACTCAAAACTCAAAACTCAAAACTCAAAACTCAATCCTATTCATGGGGATTGACCTCACATTTATCCCCAAGACAATAGTTGGATTTGCAGTCTTCATTCCAGAAGCAGAATTCACCCAGCTCATGTTTTCGTGCGCAAGTGCCATATCGACAGAACCCTGAAGTACAGTCAGAATCGGAATCACAATACGCATTCTCAGAACGCGGGACGATACATGCATCATCGTAGCATGCCCCGGTGATGCACTGCTCATCGCGTGAACAGCTTCCGCCCACCGATTTTCTGGGCAGACAAATGGATTCACTGCTGTCACAGAAGTTATCGAGTCCGCATTCCGCATCATCCTCACATGAACACACTTTGCCCCAGACACTTGAAACACAGCTGTTGCTGCACATTTTGGACACATCGCACGAGATACCGACTTCACACTGTCCGGATTTGCAGAATCCATTGCAGCAATACTGCCCCACCGCACAGTCCGAAGACTCTGAGCACTCTGAACCCCTCGTTTCGGTCGGAATGCATTTGTTGTCGCGGCAAACATAATATCCAAGGTTGCATCCATAAACCGCACAGTCGCCCGAACAAATTCCATTCATACACAAGCCGCTTTCGCACTCAAGATCGCTCGAACAGGACGCCAAATTCGGGCGGGAACCGAGCCCGCTGCTGTTGCCGCTCAAAGAGGTGAATCCCGAAGACGACACGCACATGCCATTCACGCACATCCCGGATGCACAGTTGCTGTTCGCGGAACAAGCGGATCCATCGACCTTTTTGCCCGAATTGCCCGAATTGCCCGAATTGCCCGATGCACTGCCTGAATTGCCCGAATTGCCCGAATTGCCTGAACCATTATAATTGCCTGAACCACCCCACCCAGGAATGCGGCAAACCCTGCCTTCATAACAATTTCCGCTCTGACAATCCGAATCCTGCGAACACGCTTCACCATTAGGAACTTTGGCATCTCCGGAATTGCCGCCCCAATTCTGAGCACGACAAACTTTGCCTTCATAACAATTTCCGCTCTCGCACTCTGAATCCGCAGAACAAGCAGAACCATTTGCCGCCTTGCTGCCCGAAGACTTGCCGCCGCCCCAGGATTTGGTACGACAAACCTTGCCTTCATAACAGTTCCCGCTCTCGCACTCAGAATCATCAGAACAGGCCTCGCCATTTGCCGCTTTGCTGCCGTTCGATGGTCTGTCGACCGACATATTATTTCCTTCTCTGCCCCCCACTGCATAATCGCGTCCACCGCGATTATCGGCATTTGCTGCTCCACTTGCCTGCCCGCTGTCGACATCCGGCATTTCTTCCGAATCCTCAGAACTGCATCCCATCAATGCCAGACTGGCCACCAATATATATCCAAAAATGCGTTTCATAATATACCTCCAACTCTGATAATAATGCGTATAAACTGTCTTCCCCATCGGGGAACAAAATCGGTACAATTAAATTTCCGTGCCACAATTCACCATTTTTCAACCAAGGCATAATTTTTGCATAAAACCATTGAGCCAACGAAACGACATCGTGCAAAAACACAATAATCCGCCGCATATGACATTCAAAAGGCATTATCTGATGATTTTCAGAACAGCGCAAATCAGCATTACCCTTAAAGATTGTAATGGTATGGGAGGCGGCCTTTGCGCCGGCGCATACGGCCGCCGTGGTGCCGTTCTATTGGCATATCGCCAATACGAACGGCATCATTTGGCGATGAGGTTCCCGTACAAAGCAAAGCTATTGCATTAAAAAATGTCACAAATGAACTTCATTGGCACTCGCAGCACCGGGCAGCACGAAGCGCCTGATGGGGGCAATGCATTCCCCTTCTTCTCTTCCAGCCATCTACCCAGCATTCGTACATTCCAAAATAAATGCGCCGGAACTGCACACACAAAGCTCAAAGCTAGACAAAACAACCTCAACCGTGTAAAGAACAAATTACATTGTACTGGCTCAATATCCAGCAAACAATTAATATGCATGATCGGATGGCACTATGAAAAAAATACTTTTAATACCGCTCATTGCCACGAGTTATCTGGCAACCACAGCGGGAGCATACGCACAAAACTGCTACGACCTCGACAACAATCCAGTCTGGCTGCAGTATTTTAAGGAATTCAATGAACAAATCCAGGCCGGCGACAACGAAGCTGCCCTCAAAACGACCGAAAACCTCCAAAAAATATGCAATGACTCGCCGTTGCTGAATTACGCCATTTCGCGCGTCTACCGCAATCTTGGCGACCACATCAACGAGGTTAAATACTTGCAGCGAGCAACTGATAATGCGCCAAAATTCAACGTCAGAGAAGAAACACTCAAAAAATTCTGGTACGCACGCTACGAAGCCGAATATCCTGAAAAATTCGTCAACCAAAGCCAGAGCGAAGAGAACAGCCAAACCATCAGAGATTTGAACGAAGCCCTCGAAGCTTCGCGCAAACAGGCCGCAGACAAAGAACACGCAAGCGAACTCATGCAGGTAAAGCTGCAGTACAAAGAGGAAAATATTTATAAGGCCCTGATGTGGAGCGGTGCTGCAGTGGGAGGCGTCGGCATGGCCATGACAATTGCAGGTGGAGTATTATTGGGTGACAAAAAAAAGAGGATTGAGGAAGATATTAATAATAACAAAGTCAGAATTAAACGTACCTACGAAGTATCACTGGGGCTTCTGGGGGCAGGAATTGCTGCAACGATAACAGGAGCCATGGCTGCAGGCTTTGGCGGGTATTTATATTCCAATAAGAAATCTGAAGAAAGTTTATCGCTCCATATTACTCCCACCAACGCAACGTTGACATATTCATTTTAAGGTGAGGTTAAGATGAAAAAAGTAACATTATTGACCGTTATGGCCATAGCAATAATGATATCCAGCAACAGTTGCAGCGATTGGCAAAATCTTGCTACCACGGAATTTGGAAATGAAAACCTCCAAAAAGCATGTGAAAACAGCAAAGGAACGTATGACAGCGATTCAAAACGCTGTAGTTGCAGCGGCATAACATGCGATGATGGCGTAATATGCGTAAAGGATGAGAACATAAACGAAAATCCGAACAAATACATTTGTGCGGGAAGAACCGGATCGGATTTCAAAAAATTATGCGAGTCGAGCGGCGGCGAATATAAAACTGATACAAACATCAATGAAGATAGGTGTTTTTGTCCTAATGAACCCAATAACAAACCTTGTGATCATGGCGCAATTTGCACACTTGGCGAAGGAAAATGTGCAGGTCATACGGGTGACTCATTTGAAAAAATGTGTGTTTCGAGCGGCGGAAAATACGATGAAATTAACAAACGATGTAAGTGTAGTGTGTTTGTTTGTGATGATGGCGTCGTTTGCAGTAATGAAGGGACAAAATGTGCTGGCACAACAGGGGATATTTTCAAAAAATTATGCGAGTCAAGTGGCGGCGAATACCAGCAGGAATCCAAAAGATGTCAGTGCCCCAATGAAATAGATATTAATGGCAAACTCATCAATTGTGATGATGGCGTCGTTTGTACACTTGGCGAAGGGAAATGCGCAGGCCACACAGGTGACTCATTTGAAAAAATGTGTATTTCAAGCGGAGGTTCGATTGATAATGGCAATTGCTTATGTAATAATATGATATGCGATAAAGGTGTGGTTTGTACAACTTCAAGATTCGACGACCAAAAAACCTGTGCAAACAAATTTGGCAATTGTTCATCCGATGATGAAAATGAGTTAAGATGCGTTGATGACAATAACTATATGTGCGTTAAAAATGTATTAAATAACAATAAAAATACAACGAATTATGAATGGCTATTTGTCTCTAAATGCGAAAAGGGATGTAATGATAATAAATGTAAAGACACTTGCAGTAAAGAAGAGACACGTTGCTCAGAAAATTATGATTTCCTTTTAAGATGCAGCAACAATTCTATAGGCGTGGAATATTGTCCGCTTGGATGTGATTCAGATTCAAAAAAGTGTAATGAACTGGAGTGCGACCATGATGATATCTACCAATGCAACGATGGTGTATTACAAGTTTGCAAGAATTATAAATGGGTTAATGATGAATCATGTTTGTATTCATGCACTGAAGATGATAAAGGAGTACGGTGCGGTATATGCAATAATGGAAATACGCGATGTAAGACGGAAGACCAAGGAACAAGAGGCATTCCGCAAACATGCAAAAATGGCGAATGGAAAAACGATAAAGGTGATGATAAATGTACTGCTGATAATTGCTTATGTGATGGCAATGCTTCGTGTACAATTACCAAAGAAAGCAGGGATGATGGAACTGAAGTAGAAAAATCGACCTGTGGAATTTGTCAAAATGATGTGGACATTTCATGTGTTTTCGATTCTAAAGAACAACCTCCAAGAACAGGTTATCGCGCTTCTTGTAAAAACGGGCTTTTAAAAAAAATAGATACTGACGTATGTCCCAATGGTAATTCCTGTAAAATTAGCAAGGAGCTTACCAAGTGTGAGCTGAATTCGTGTGAATGTGGCTCTGGGAAGGAAAAAGACAATTGTTCAAGAGGCCAGTATTGTAAAGAAGAACTGTTGGATGGTGCGATTCATCGCAAATGTGTTAATGCTATGTCCAGATGCGAGGAGAATATGTGCATCTGTGGAAATGTCGTATGTAACAGAGGTGAGTTCTGCACCGTTGATGAAGAGCTGAATGATGCATGTGTATCAGCAAATAAATGTGAAAAGTCAGAATGCACCTGCGGTGAGAAGAATAAGTGTAAAACCGGCGAATATTGTAGAGAAAATGCGATATGCGTCGATGCTTCGGAAGTTATTACAGGAATAGACTGGGCTTGTGGTGATTGTCGGAATACGGTTAGTGATAAAGATAAATACCCTGTGACCTTGAACCAATGCGGCGCAGATACAGGGCAAGATGATTGTCATACTTCTGCTTTAAAAATAATGGACCAGGATGTTATCAGAGATTGTATGAATAGTGATACTTTTGAACAATGTATAGAAAAGAGTTTTCATGCAGCATGTGATATACAATCATGTAAGACAAAAGCAAATAACTGCGATAAGGTCTTGTCTCAGTGTTATGACAAATATCATGATAGACTTGAACAATTTAAGAAATGTGGCATAAAACAAGAGACTTTATATCTTGCAATAAAACAATCTGATAAGTGTGAACAAGAATCATGTGATTGTGGTAGCCAGTCTTGTTTGAAAGGACAATTTTGTTTAAATGATATGGAATGTGTGGATGGGGATAAAATCGATTTTGTTGGCATACTCGATTTTGATAAAAAGAAGTTGTCTGTATGTCAATGCAGTGGAAGTAAATGTAAGTGCTCATGTGGAGATCAAGAGTGCTCTAGGCGTCAAATTTGTGTTGGTGATTCCGCTTCTACCCAAACATGTGAATATTCTTCTAGCATGAATTTTACTTATGTTTACAAATGCCAAGATAAAACTTGTCCAAATTGTAATAAAGAAGATAATTGTTGTGATAAAGAGGGTAAGTGTATTGATTATAGCGATACTGAAAAATTTGTTTCTGTTTATGAATTTATGGATTCTGAGGAATATGTCTGCAGAACTCTTGAAGAGCAGTGTGATGCTTATTTGGACGAACAAACCAATTGCCTTGAAGACAGTTATTCTGAGTATAAAGTTTGCTTATTGAATTGTACTGATTCTGAAACAAAAGATAAATGTCAAAAGGCCTGTATAGAACAACGTTCCAATCGTGATGATGATTGCTTGAATATGACATTGGATTTAGTTAAACCGATCAAAGATCTTGGTGATATTGAATCGGGATGCTTTTATAAAGAAGAAAGCAATACCTCGTGCTCATATGAATGTCATTCCGGTCGTAGAATGCCTTTTAATAGTATTGATGCTTGTAGCTCAGAATTATAATTCCAGGACTATGTGTGACGGACGATATTGTTGCTGACTTTGCGTGCAATTCCTCACTGTCACACAAATACCTTGGAGAATAATTGTTTATCACTGTAACAATTGGATATTCCACCTTTTTCTGCTAAACATGGTTTAGTTGGTCATTGTACCTTTCGTTTGATTCTTCACAATTGGAGCTTGACTCATGAAAAATAAATGGATGTTATTGGTTGGTATTTTCACGTGCGTCGGATTGACAGCATGCGATGAAGATGAATCGACACAGACAAATGATCCCAGGACTTCCTTTGCAGACCTTTGTGAAGCCTCGGGCGGCACCTATAAAGACGAACACACCTGTGTCTGCAGTGATGAAGAATGCAGCACCGATGATGTGTGCAACTACGTCACCCATAAATGCCCGGCCAAAACACAGCCCCCGGAATGCCCGACTTCCCCTGCCTCGGAGCTCTCTTTTGCGGACGCATGTGCAAAGACTGGCGGCACGCCCAATGGCAATTTCTGTTCATGCAATGGCTATCAATGCAAGGAATTCCAAACATGTGCTGAAGATAAATCATGTCCGGTGATTCCGATTCCGCCAACCGGTGATCTCAAATTCGAGGTCGCATGCCAGAAAACCGGTGGTACCCCTGAAGATGGCTCTTTCTGTGTTTGCAATGGCAAACGCCAGAATGAATACAGCACATGTGTTTCTCTGAATGAAATGACATTCGCCGAAGCCTGCACAAACACCGGAGGTACGCCCGACGGTCATTACTGCATCTGTGACGGCGAAAAGCAGAAGGAATACGAAACATGTACATCCCCACAACCACCTGATTGCGATAAATGTTGTGAATCATGCGGTAATTGTGGTGGCGAAACATGCAATTTTGACGAGGCATGCAAAGCCTCGGGAGGCACTCCTGCCGAAGGTATCTGTGTGTGCGGCGGCAAACCATGCAGTGATGGCGTTATCTGCAATTTCAATTCAGGTGATGAAAAACCTGTCTGTGCGGATAATATTGTTCCTCAAATGTGTTCAACAATCGCAAAAAATGCCGAATGCTCACCGGATAATCAGAATTGTATATCCGTATGCAAAGACGAAAAATCCGTCGGCAAACACTTGGTCTGCGATGGTTCGAAGTACGTCGAAACTGTATGCAAAAATGACAAGAATGAAGAAGTCTCGTGCAAGGATGATCACTCTTGCGGCACTTGTAAAAACTACACGCAGCTGTGCAAAAATAATGCGAGCGGCATCGGCGAGATTAGGTTGTGCCAGTATGGGGACTACGGGGACAAAATTTCCGACTGCGGTGATGTCTCGTGCCGCACGGATGTTCCCGCATGCGGCGAATGTAAAAATGATGAACTCAAATGTACCGAAGACAATGATAACAATGCCATCATGTATCGTTGTGTAGACGGCAGATGGAAGCGCATCGAAAATAAACTGGACCCGTATGATCCTGGCTATGCCTGCCCAGCTGCTTGTACTGAGGGGACTGACCCTCAGAAAATGGAATATGAATGCGACAGAAGCCAGTGTGATAAGTGTGATCCATGCTGGGGCGAGCCGATGGTCGGGGCTCCCTCAAATCCTAACCCTTGTTATGACGAAAATAGATGCAAAGAGGTTCGCAAAGCTGAAGACAAGGATTATCCGCCGTTTAGAGGTTTTGATTGGGCCAAAAATGTCAAGGATACCCGTGTTTTAAAAGAAGTCACAGGTTATGATTTCACTGACTATACCAGCCAGACAACGGATGAGCGTACGCATCCCTTTGATATCGATCTGACTAACGGGAAAAGACGTGTTTCGTGTAATGCCGATGGTACTTATTACGGACAATGTCACAATTCACTGCAATTATGTGTCAATGAGGAATACCACAAGAAAGGCTTTATCATTCAATGTGCCAAGGGCGAATTGTCCGATTATGACGGCAACGGCGATGGTATCGCATGCAAATGCGAACGCCTTGAGAACAATGCAGAGGGATGTTGTTATACGCGTAACAGCTGCTTTAAATTCACGTCTGCCACATCAGGGACTGAATTATGTGAGAAGCCGAAAAAAGATGATGATAAGGGCAACTATGGCTATTGATAAATGTCTGCAAGGGGTGCTTCAACCCCCCCCCTAATCACACAACCCCACACCACATTTTGATTTGCGCGATTTTTTAGGGATCAAGGGCATCCCCAATGATATGAACCCCGTAGGGGTTCTCCAAAAAATAAGGAAATTAGCGATAATTATAAAATGTCCCTCCCTCTGTCCATGGGGAAGGGGGACTTAGCGGGATGGGGCAAAAAGGAATGCGCAACGGCCCTGAGGGACAATCCCCCTACTGGGGCCAATATGAATTCAATCTATTTATTTTCAAGCGCATCAAGCGAATTATATATATAGGTATTGCAGGCTGATTTATCACCTGTCGTGAAACCGGTTTTAAACCAGGCCTGACGCATTTTGGCAGAACCATGGCCAAATGTATCGCGACGCGTATTGCCTAAAGAATCATCGCCAACGGATTTGGCTGCCTGAAATGCTTCCATAAAATCCGTCGATTCAAGCGATTTATATATATTATTTTCTGTATGTCCCCAGACACCGGCATAACAGTCGGCCTCGAGTTCTATCTGAACGGAAACGAGATTCGATTCTGCCGTCTTGCCCTGCTTTTTCAGCGTCTGTTCCTTGTTCTGATACTGAGCCAGCTCGCCGGTCAGATATTGAATATGATGTCCAACTTCATGTGCAATGACGTAGGCAAAGGCAAAGTCACCATCGGCACCGAGCGTCTTTTTCATCGTTGTGAGGAATTGCAAATCGAGATATACCGTCTGATCTACCGGACAATAGAACGGCCCCATATTGGACTGCGCAGTTCCGCACCCGGAATTTGTTCTTTCCGAAAAGACCACCATTTTGGGCGCAGCATAGGTCTTGCCTTCCTTCTGGAAGATCCTGGTCCAGGTATCTTCAGTACTGGCCAAAACCTGCGAAGTAAACTTAAAGAGCTCTTCTTCGTTCGCAAAATCGGCGTTATTCTTATAATAATTGGGGTCTGTCGTCGATTTCGTTCCTGTCGTCTGCTGAGTCGTAGTATTATTGTTTGTGAGCTGAGAAACGACAGAAGGCGAAACATTTCCACCGCTCAGAAGGAAATAAACAACGACGGCAACGAGCCCAAGACCCCCCACACCACCGGCGGCTTTTGCAGAGGTCGTCATGCCTCTTCGATCCTGAACATTAGAGCTCTCACGGCGCCCTGACATTTTCATTTCGCAGTTCTCCTATATATCCAAAAGCTCATTCCCCCGAATGCAGCTGCAAGTTTGTATTTTGATTCTCAACTCCCGAATCATCATGATCGATATCTTCGGGGAGCCCCCTCTAAACATGGAAACTGCGCTTTTCTTGCCGCAATGTCGATCTTTTTTTTTACATTTTTGTATTATTTCCGGAACGATGGATATCGGAAAACAAAAAGTAAATCATCGTCCTCATTCGATTCTGTCGGAGCAAATGCATGGGGAATGCATAATGCATAATGCTGAATGATCTTTTTTTGTTTTTGGCGCGATGGATAAGTATCTTTTTTCGATTTGATCGCCCTTTTTTTTGCCCGCATGCGGGCCAAAAAAAGCCGGCGACGTTCTACTCTCCCACACAGTCACCCATGCAGTACCATCGACGCAAAAGAGCTTAACTTCCGAGTTCGGGATGGGATCGGGTGTGGCCTCTTCGCTATTATCACCGGCAAGATTGTTGAAGAAAG
>JAFRYG010000100.1 GCA_017441205.1 Pseudomonadota bacterium | reverse complement strand
TTGTGAACACCCCCTACTACAGTTCACAATAGGCTACTCATTTCGTCTCTTTTGCCTATCGGCAATCGACTCATGATTAGCCTTTGTTCACTGGGCTCTGCGAGTTTTACCGTTCACCGAACGCTAAAACTCTCGGCCCCCCGCACGCTTCTTTTGGCAATCGTAGTTGCGGGTCGAATGTCCATCCCTGGACATGCCTCCCTCGCCTCTCGCCGCCGTCCATGGCGGCGTAGTGATTGTGATGAATACCAATATGGATATTCGAAATCATTGCAATAACGGAATGTTGTTGGTTGAATGGCCCTTTGCGAACTGAGTCGGATTGTTTGGATTTCGAATATTGTGTGGCATTGCTCACTGAATTCCCAAAAGACACGGGCGGCGTATTTTCGCGCAGCGAAAAAAGCCGTCCCGCGCGGGGCGTATTGGCTTGCCAATAGCCCGCGCCCCTCAAAAACTGAACATATTTGCGTTTTGAGCTATTATCCTATATTCGTTTTATCATTCGCATCCTTTGTGCGAATGACAGATTAACCGAAACCATGGATGGTCCGATGAGATATGGATTGCTGAGAGTTCCTGTCCTTATGCTGCTGCTTTTTGCCGGAGGTACGGCTTTTGCGCAGGATGATGCCGAGGTTGGACAGGCTGAACAGGTCGAACCGGCTGCTTCCGAAGGCCAGACTGAGGTAGCTGACGAAACGGAATCTGAGGCTGCGGAAGATGAGACTGCGTTGTTTGAAGGCGTTCGTGAACAGAGTGCGCCGGATGGCACGAATGATTATGCGGAAATTCATCAGATGCGCGTGCTCGAAAGGACTTTTTTATCGACCGAGGAGCATCAGACTTCAGGCAGTGTGGGCACGCTTTTGCCAGCGGATTATATGGAACTGTCGCCGACGGCGCCGCTGCATCTGAATAGCGATGCGCAGGGAACAAATCCGAGGGGGCTGCAGCGTCAGGCATCCAAATGGATGGCGGAGGCCGTTGCACTTGTTCGCAAGCAGATTACAGAGTCGGCTGGTTCACTGGATATGCCTTTTGGGCTGGATTGCGCGCAGGAGCCTGCGGTTCAGGAATATGTGGCTGTTTTTTCGTCGGCAGCTTCGGGAACCATGAAAACCTGGCTCAAGCGGCTCGAACGCTGGCGGCCGGTGCTCGAAAAAGTCCTCATCGAAGAGAATGTACCCACGGATTTGCTGTATCTGGCGATGATCGAGAGCGGTTTTAAGACGCGCGTGAGAAGTCCTGCATCCGCGGCCGGTATGTGGCAGTTTATGGCCGGAACCGGCGTGGAGATGGGGCTTAAAATCGATGCCTGGGTCGATGAACGGTACGATCCGATCAAGGCTGCGCATGCGGCTGCCAAATATCTTAAAAAGCAATACGCGCGCTACAATTCATGGCCTCTGGCCATGGCGGCATACAATGGCGGCCCGGGAACGGTCAATGTCGCCATCGATCGGTACAATACGACCAATTATTTCAAGCTCGTCGAATATGGGGCCATGTACGACGAAACGCGGCGCTACGTACCGAGAATTCTGGCTGTTGCGTTGATCGGGCACAATCCATCGGCATTCGGATTTGATGGCCTGAAACCCGACCCGCCTTTCGTCTTTGATACGGTCAGCGTTCCCGGAGATACGCGGCTTCAGGTGCTTGCCGAGGCGGCCGGATGCAGCCTCAATGATCTCAAGGAACTCAATCCGGAGCTGCTCAAGGATGTGACGCCGCCCGGGGGCAGCTATGAATTGCGCATTCCGCTGAATCATCATCAGGCATTTGTGAATAAATTCGATCAGGTCAGTAAAAAATATGCCAATGCCAGTGATGTCATTACCCTGCGGTTCGGTGAAACGTTGGAAATTCTCGGCAATGAGATCGGCGTTCCCGCCAGAGTGCTGAGAAATTTGAATGGGCTTTCGGCAAAACAGCCCGCAGCATACGGTTCGGAACTCATCGTGCCGGATGGCAGTCGCCGCGGGGCGGGTTCTTCGGACAAAAAGTCCAAAAAAGACGATGAGGATGATCGTCCCATTGCGTTGATTTCTCCGGAAACTTTTGAGTTCAGGAATAAACAGCGCATTTTTTACGAAACGCAGGCCGGGGATTCCATTCGGGAAATTGCGGATGCATTCGGAGTCCTGCCAAATCAGATTGCCATCTGGAATGAGCTGGATGTGTGGGCCAGGCTCAGGCCGAAGATGATTTTGCAGATCTATGTCGGGGATATGCCGGATGAGGCGCGCGTTCGTTATTATCGCGAAGAGGATATGCGCGTGATTGTGCGTGGCTCCGAAGAGCATCTGGCGATGATCGAGGCCAAGAGGAATGCCAATTCCCGAACGGCGAGGACGGCGGCAAAACATGATAAATCGTCTTCCGGAAAATCGGCATCATCCAAATCGTCTTCGAAATCCAAATATCTGATGCATACGGTCAAAAAAGGAGAGTCTTTGTCAAAAATTGCACAAAAATATCATATTTCGTTGGAATCTCTGCTAAAATTAAATGGTCTGACAAAAGATAGTGCGATCCGCAAGGGTCAGCAGCTCAAGATAAAGAAGCAGTAATTTGAGATTTCGGACGGAATACTCGTTTTCAGGAACGTTTTATGAAAGCAATACGTTGGTCTGTGTTGTTCGTTTGTGCCGCATTGTTGTGTGCATGCAGTGAGGAGTCAAGTGTATCTTCAGATAACAATCCCCCATGCAATGGTGAATGCGGTGCTCAGGAGCATTGTATCGAGGCGACGGTCGCCAATGCACAAGCTGGTCTCGAAGTTGGAGATATGTTCTGTTCTGCATGTTTGAAAGACTGTGCTGCAGATAAGGAACATCCCGTGTGCATTAAGCAATTTGGTGTGTGCGGCGCAACGGATACCTGCGGAAATGATGAATCACTGACGCTCGAGGGCGGTTATGTGGTTTGTAAAAAAGGCTCCGGTGCCGGTAACAATGATCATGATAAATCCTGTGCGCAGGATTGTTCTGCAGATAAGGAACATCCTGTGTGCGTTAAGCAATTTGGGGTATGCGGCGCAACGGATACCTGCGGAGAAGGAGAATCGCTGGCAGTCGAAGGCGGTTATGCTGTCTGCAAAAAAGACTCCGGCGGCAATAATCCGGGAAGCAAGGATGAGGACTATTCTCTCGATATTTCCGATAGTGCTGTGACGGTACAATGCGAGGAAGTAAAAGAAGTCACAGTGACCTATCTCAAGGGGGAAGAAAAGATTGAAGATGCCTCGCTCAAACTTGTAAGCAGTGATGCTGACTGTGTCAATGTCGCTGATGATGTCTCGACGAACAAGGATGGAATCGGCACGATTGAGCTCAAAGCCAAAGAGTTAGGTAAAGACTGTACTGCAGAAATCACGGTTTCGGCAGAAGGGGTCGATGCTCAAAAGATTAATGTAACGGTCGAAGGGAAAGACTGCGACAGCGATGATGAAATGTGCCATAACAACGATGACTGTGCAGATGGCGAGTATTGCATTGAAGCATTGTATGAGGTTGGCAATGGTGACACAGACTCCGTCAAAGTGGGAGAAATGTTCTGTTCTGCGTGCCCGACTGACTGTGATCCAACCTCACAGTACCCCGTTTGTGCTTCATCCGTTCATGCCTGCGCCGCGACGGCTAGTTGTCCGGGAGGACAGGTGTTCCAGGTCAAAGGTAATGTAGCGGTTTGTATTTCTGGTACTGTTAAAACCTGTAACAACGACGAGGACTGTGAATCAGGTTATGTATGTGATGCCAATAAGGTATGCGCACCTGATGCCAAAACCTGCGAAAAAGACACCGACTGTGAAACAGGTTATGTTTGTAAAGCCAAACAGTGCGTAGCTGATGCCAAAACCTGCGAAAAAGACACCGAC
>JAFRYG010000099.1 GCA_017441205.1 Pseudomonadota bacterium | reverse complement strand
GTAAGGGCGACCCCATGTGGTCGCCCGACCAGACACACAACACATGTAAGGGCGACCCCATGTGGTTGCCCGAAGCGAGCATAACAAGGCACACAGATAAAATCAGCCAGCGAGCCGTAAGGGCGACCCCATGTGGTCGCCCGAAGCGAGCATAACAAGGCACATAGAAAGAATCAGGCAGCATCCGTAAGGGCGACCCCCTGTGGTCGCACGAACAGGCACACAACACATGTAAGGGCGACCCCCTGTGGTCACACATAAGCAAGAAGGCGCGGCGTATTGAACCGCAGGTGAAATAGCACGCGCCCGCAGGGCGTATTGAGTTCAGAGACGTTCCCCGGAACGTCTCTGAACGAAATAGCACGCGCCCAAAGACGTCAACATTTGACAAATAACATCTTTGACAATAAAGGCGCTGTCGGTGTAAAACCAACCGTTGATGTTGCCGCCATTTTTTTTGAATGGCCTGAATGGATCATTTTTTTGAGAGAATACCAATGAGAAAAAGCGCAAAATTGCTGACTGCTTTGTTCGTTGCATCTATGGCCTTTGGATTTGTCGGTTGCAGTGGTGAAGTCCCCAAGCCGCCGGTTGAGCTCGGTCAGGTCGACAAAGCTGACAATGGTGCTGAACTTTCCATCATGGATTTCGTTGTAACAAAGCCGGATTTTCTCGACAGTGCAGGCCGTTATGCCCGTCCGAGCGAAGGTCAGGAAGAAGTCGCCATTGTTCGTCTCAAAGTTAAAAACACATCCAGCAGCGAGATTACCTACAAACCGCTTCACTTCGAAGGCGTCAAAAACCGCATGCAGCTTTGTACTGATCCGGATCTCGATCATCCCGAAACCAGAACAAATTTCAAAGCCATCGACTTTGGTCAGCAGAATCCGTATCACACCCCTGGACAGCATATCGATCAGCGCGTCACCATTCAGCCGGGACACGAGATCGTCGACGAATACCTGTTTGAACCGCCCGTCGTGAACAACGAGAAGCTGGTTGTCATCATTCCGGGAAGCATCATCGGCGACAGCAAACGCAATTTCCGTTTCTATGTCGGACAGCCCAAAGACGTAAAGCCCAGCGAACCCGCTTCGCTTCGACAGCCCGTTGAACTTGAGGGACTCGAAGTCAAAGTCACGCAGGTAACTCAGGAATACGCAGAACTCCTCCCCCGCGCGCCCAAAGAAGGCCTTAAATACGCATACGCCTATACGGACAAACCCGTCATGGCCGTCTATATTTCCATCACAAACAAGAGCCGCGAACCGCGCAGCTATGATCCGGGCCACGCCGGGGACGGTGCCGGCATCAACATGCTCTTCTCGAACAGCCCCCTCGATCGCGCAAAGATCAAATCGGGTGCCTACGGCAAAAAACAGGTTCCGGGAAAAATTTCCATCAATCCCAATGCAACCGTCGAAGATGTCTATTACTTTGTAGCACCGGATTCCGGCGGCAAGCTCAACTTCAGCCTCTCCGGGCATCTCTTCAGCGTCAAGGGCATTTATCGATTCAAACTCGACTACACGCCCTCAAATCCCAGCGCACCCGATCTCAAACCCTATCTCCACAAGGATAGCGATAGCGCCGCAGACGCAGCAGCAGATGCACCTGCCGAAGCAGCCAACGCCGAAGCTGATGCCGCAGCAGCGGATGATGCCGAAGAAGAAGAGGAAGATGAGTAATTATCACCGCACCATCTCCTGATTTCTTTAAATCCCTGCCAACCGGCGGGGATTTTTTTATGCCCTGCTTCTCCCCCGTCATTACAAACTCTAGCTCATCATGAATTAGATGTTAAGCAATCATGAAGGTTCTTACCAAAGCATTGGATAATGCAGATCAACTCTATAAGCAATAAGCTACAAGCCAGATCAGTCACAAAGGCACTTGCTAAAGAATTAGGTAACTAGAGGACCAACTTCCAACTTCCAACTCCCAACTAAACTCACAGCTCAAAGCTCAAAGCTCAAAGCTCTTATGCAGTACCATTTCCGACGCATCATCCTGTTTCTTGCCTTGTTCCTGTGCCCATCCGCAAGCCAGGCCCAGGAACCCCCGGATACCAGTGATGATGCCCTGGAACTCGATCCGATAGAAACCTTCGCCGATGATACCGAAGACGCCGGCAGCGACGCCGAATTCGATGATCGCATCAACCATGCCCGGATAATCGAAATGAATGAACCGGTCACCGGACTCGGTGAAGTTCTGGGCCGGATTCCGGCTGCACGAATCAATGACTCCGGAAGCCGGCTGCAGAGAAAAGTCCTGACATACCGCGGGGCCGATGCACAGGATATCACCGTCCGGTACCAGGGCGTGCCCATCAATGCACTCTCGGATGCCAGTGCCGATCTTGCGCTCCTTCCCGTCCAACTCACACGAAAAGCCACACTCTCCGGTTCTGGAGCCGGAATCGCTTCCGGATCTGTCGGCGGTTTGCTCGATCTCGTTTCCGATGACTCCGACGAACAAATCAAAGCCTCGGTTTCCGGAAGTTCACTCGCCGACTTCAGTCTGTTTTCACAAGGCAGACTCTCCCTCACCCCAACGGCACAAATCAGAGCTGCATCATTCGCCGATCACTCCCCGGGTGAATTTCACTACATCGACGCCCAGGGATCGCGGCAAACCCGAACCCACAACGAAGCTTCGCGATACGGCGCACAAGTCTCGGCCAGCGCGGATTTTTCCAAAGCATCCATTCATGCATTCTCCCTCATCAGCACGATCGATCGACAGGAACCCGGACTCTCCGAATATCCTTCGCGCTTCCTCAAAGCTGCCCAGAATACCTGGTTGTCACTGAGTCGTTTCGAAACGCAGTTCGCGCCATTTGCCGCCGGCAAATCCATCTCTGTCTGGAAATTCGATATCAGTCACCGCGCATCCGGCAGTACCTACGAAAATCCGACTGCATTCATCGGAAACAGACCGACCGCTTCCGATTATCTCGAGAACCGCACACTCACCCATATCAGCTCGGATTTCCTCGCCGGAACCATAAGCAAAACTTCACTCAGCCTCGGATACGATGCGCAATGGATGTCGACGACCCAGACCTCAGGTGCCTACTCAGATTTCCAGTCCCTGCAAAGGCATTTGCTCAATCTTACCATCGCAGAAACCCTCTCTTTTCTCACCGACAGGCTCTTGATCGACCTCGCCTTCAGAACCGACTGGAACGTCACCGAATCCCCCCTGTATTCCCCCCATATCGCCATTCGCGCCATACCCCACAAAACCGTCGATTTGTGGATTTCTGGCAATCGAACGGCGCGCTACCCCACTTTCGACGAGAATTACTACAAAACAGAATTCATACGCGGCAATCCCGACCTCAATCCACAGACGGCATACAATGCTGAGGCCGGCGTTTCGTATCATCCCGCCGAATGGCTCAGCCTGAGTGCTTCCGGGTTCTACAACCTGCACAAAGATCTCATCCGGTTCATCCCCATCACCCCCTATCTGTATGAAGCGCAAAATATCACGCATGCCACGGTAAGAGGCCTCGAATTCTCCGCATCCTCGCAATTCTGGCTGGGGTTTGCCATCAAAGCCAGCTACGCCTTCATCGATGCTCAAACCGACGATGGCCTTCTGCTGCCCGGCACACCAAAACATCAGACAGATACCGAATTGTCCTGGAATGATGATATCTGGCACGCATCATTCCGGGTCTCCTACGCTTCACAAACGGAACGCAATTTGGCCAACACACAGCACCTTCCTGACAGACTCAGACTCGACGCCAGCCTGGCTTTCCGGTTCTATCCGGGTTGGCGCCTCTCCCTGGCCATTTATAATCTCCTCGATGACCGAAAATCCGAAGATTCCATGCAGCGTCCCCTCCCCGGAAGATACGCATTCATGACGCTTGAATACGCTTTCCCGAGCGATCCCGATTGATCGATTCATCGTTGTCAATTCTGGTGTTTCGCGTGCTATTGCCTGCGGCAATACGCACTGCGGGCCGGGCTATCGCCGCAGGCAATACGCCCGGCTGATTCTAATTATGCATTAACCCAATAATATTCTGTACAGACGTGTCGCGACACGTCTCTAACCATTACGCATTAGCATTACAAATCACAAACCCACATGTAGGCAAACCGACTCATTTTACAGCAAATCTCCGCTCAATCCATGGTATTCCCTTGATTTTTTGAATTTCATCAGAACGGAGTATAACACACAAATGTTGAGCGTGCAGACACAAACTGCAACATTGTCAGGGAAGACGGGACATATCCCGGTTCATCAGGAAAGAGGCACATGCTAACATTAACGCGCAAACCTGAAGAAACCATCGTCATCGGGGATGGCAAGGATCGCATCGAAGTGATTGTAAAAGAAATTCGGCGAAATCAGGTCAGACTGGGAATTGTGGCACCAGAAAACGTCAGAATATTCCGCAAAGAACTCATCGAACGCGATGAAATTTCTGACGCAGTGGATCCCACAGAACAAGCCAGACAGGACGTCGCATCTCCTTTGCCATTTCGTAGGGAATAATCATTTGACGCAATAATTCCATACGTGATAGGTTTAGCTTTGTATGGAGTTATTTTTCCATTCTTGTCCTTTGAAGATGCCATAGAGGCATTACTCATTGTTTATCGGAATTTAACGTTTTAGGAGTAGCATCCATGATTCAGGCCTTCGTATCGCTCAAGCCACAGCAACCCCCGCGAACGGAGTCCGGCATTCGGAATTTCTTTGAGGATCTGCAGGGCGCTGTTTTCAGTCAGCCCACGGTTTTCCAGACCAATGCCGACGCCTCGGTTCGTCCATATTCTCTGGATGCCGTTTGTGAAGCTGTCTTGCAACCAAACTGTAAATTCGTTGTACTCAGAGCAGAATGTGAAAAATTCTGGCAATGTACATTCCTGCTCCCGGATAAACAAGGGATGGGAGCTCTGTTTTTTGATCTGCAGCGTCGAAACGCACCGCGTCGCCTGTCGCCGGATACGCTCATCGAAATGTTCAAAAAACTGTACAATCTCATGAGTCCTCGCCTCATCCGCATCGGTGATTCGGACGCACGCGAAAAGCTTAAAAGCCGCCACGGCCTCGTCATGATGCCGGGACTCGGTCGTATCGAGTGGCTGCAGATCGTTTCGCCCGAAATTTACGGCGATATCTACAACCCGTCAGAGCTCATCGCAGCCCCCGGATACCAAACCGATATCTGGCCCGATGGCGCACTCTTCATGAGAGTTTATGACGATCCCAACGACTGGGATTCCGAAGACAATATCTCTCAGGCAAACTTCGTCCCGGGATTCCTCGCCGGCGTCGCTAAAATTCGCGATAACGAAAAAGAACGCGAAACGCTCCGCGAACTCGAACGCATCTGGGTCCGCGCCGAAAAAACTGCAAACAATGCATACGATGTCCTCGATGCCAATATCGGGACCAGCAACATTCAGGCTGCTGCCAAACCTGCAGAAATGCCCAAACAAGAGGATGCAGTCCCCGTCGCGCAGAATGTTGCTGCAGAAGCTGACGACGACAAAAAACGAAAAGTCGTCTTCACAAGACTCAAAGCCGATTATTCGCTCACCGAAGACAATATCACCAAATACAGCAAGGAAGGTCCCTGCACTGTATTTACGGTCAAAACGGACAAAAAACCGGTCTTCTTCGCAACCTATCAGGATCTCGATCGCAAGGTCTTCATCCTCAATGCACTCGAAGATCTCTCCAAATTCCTGTCCACGAACCATTGCAGCGTTAAAGCGGAATGCTTCGACGAAATCAAACGGCTCGTCAAAACCTATTATCATCCCGAGTACAAATTGCTCGATTCGCTCGATGAACTCCCCGATTCCGTCATCCGCGATCGTCGCATGCCGGATATGAGAAAGGCTTTCAAACCCGCCGCCGTCGAAAACATCAATGGTAATCAGTCACTGACTTTCTGGTTCTACAAACCCGAATATTGCGGCCTCGAAACACTCAGCTTCACACAGTACGAAGACTGGCCAATGCAGCTCGAAACAAAGGTCCAGTGCTCCGAAATGGAAAATGAGCCCGAAAAACCGGCCGAAACCGCAAAAGAACCCGTCAAGGAAACTGCTCCCGAACCCAAAAAGGCCGAAGTCGCTGAACATAAAGAAGAACAGAAAGCCGAAGAAACAAAAGATCAGCTTCCCGAAAAAGCCGAAGGCGACAAGGTTCCCGCCGAATCCGAAGGCATGGGCGGAAAGATCGCCATCGTCATTATCGTTATCCTCATCGTTGTCTTCGTCATCCTCTATATGACGGGAAACCTCACTATTAAAATGTAATCGTTGACCTAAACCACTTCTCAGGCCCGGTCGTCGCTTGCGGTCGGGCCTTTCTTTTCTCTTTGCCCCACGCTTTGGGCTAATACGGATCCTGTTATGGGCGCACTAGAAGGAAGCCTCAGCTTTAAAACGTTTCATGTCGAAGGTGAACCACCCAATGACTTTCAGCAGGCATATCTGCACAATCTGCAAAGCCACTTCTTTGAACCACTCAGCCCCGTCGGCGAGGATGAACGGTCCGTTGGATGGGTTCCCGCTCAGGATCCCATCGCCGCTGAATTCCAGCGAAATCAGGTTTTCTTTAACCAGTACATCGTTTTCGCCATGCGAATCGATAAATGGTCCCTGCCCACCCCATGGGTAAAAGCTCTGACCAAAAAGAAGATCGAGGAACGACTCCCCGAACTCGAGGCCGAAGAAGCAAAAAAACAAAAAGAAGACGGGAAATTAAGACCAACCGCCAAATTGTCCAAACGCGAAAAAGACAAAATCAAACTCGAAGTCATCACCGAAGTAAAACAGAAAATCCTCCCGACCATGAAAATCATCGATGTCGTCTGGAATATCTCTGAATGCACAGTCCGCTTCTGGTCGACGTCAAATGCCGTCTGCGATGAATTCGCCGAACTCTTCGAAGCCACTTTCGGGCTCACGCTCAACCAGGATTCCCCCTTCCTCATGGCTCAGCACCTCGGAATGACCGAAAAACAACTCGACAGCATGGTCGAAGCTGAACCATGGTATCCCGTGTTTGATGAACAATAAGGAGTTCTCTGATGGATCTGTTTGAAAAAATTGAACGCACAAGACACTTCGGCGAACTCTTCCTGCTCTGGCTCTGGTATCACTCCGATATCGACGACACCGTCTTTTACCTCAGTGACGGCAGTGCCCTGACCCTCGCCATCGATAATCAAATCACACTCGAAGCCAAACTCACTGAGGCAGAACGAACCGTCCTGTCCGGAGGAGCTCCCGCTGACAGTCGCGAAGCATTCGAGGCACTCAGACAGGGAAAAATCGTCTCTCAGGCCAAAATCCGCCTCCAGCGCGACGAAAAGGAATGGGTATTCGCTCTGACCGGTTCCACGCTCAGCATGACCGGCCTCAAAATCCCCGCACTCATGACAAAAGCTGACGACGATAAACTCTATGAACGACAGGCACTCATCGAAGAAGCTGATGCACTCATCCGCGGCCTTTATGAAAAATTCCTGACCACACGACTCGATCAGGAAGCATGGAAAATCGAATTCGCAAACATCTGCGACTGGATTGCTCGCAAAGCATCGGGCAGTGAAACCGAAGAATAATATATGGATTCCTCGTTCATTGATTATATCTCCCCGTTTGGTCTGGCCATTCTTCAGGGAATTACTGAATTCCTGCCCATCTCAAGCTCAGGGCACCTCGTCCTGCTCAATGCCCTGCTCCCCGTCGATGCAGGACTCGCTTTCGACCTCATCCTCCATTTTGCCACGCTCATCAGCGTCGTCGCGTTCTATCGGCGCGATATTGCAGGCATCTGCGTTGGGTGTGTCCGCGAAATATCCTCCCCCATCGAAAAAACTAATCTCAAATTTGTCGGCTGCCTCCTCGTTGCAACCGCAATCACCGGCGCAATAGGTTTGCTCCTCAACGACTGGGTCGAAACGGAACTCCGAAGCATCCTCATCGTAGGATGTCTGCTCATCATCAACGCCGGCATTCTCTGGGGGTCTCAAAAAAAAGGACTCTGGAAACTCAGCGACGGCCCCCTCAATCTTAAAACTGCCGCGCTCATCGGACTCGCCCAGGGATGCGCTGTCCTGCCCGGTATCTCTCGTTCCGGATCAACCATCACGACTGCACTCCTGCTCGGCGTCGCCCCCAAAGATTGCGCCAAAATCAGCTTCCTGCTCTCTATCCCCGTCATCTGCGGTGCCATCTTGCTGCATTGGCACGACTTCGCTGCTCTGACGTCCAACGGCATCGGTATCATCATCGCCGCAGCCTGCGTCGCCGCAATCGTAGGATACATCTGCCTGATTTTGCTCGAAAAAATATTAAAAAAGGCGAATTTCCACTACTTCGCCCCCTATTGCCTCGTCGTGGGAATCATCGCCATCATTCTCAATTTTGTGCTTTGATCGTGCTGCTTTTCGCTCGCGCGAATGCGCAGCACATGCGCCGGCTATTGGTTATGCCAATACGCCGGCGCTTTTTATTTTCTGTTAATTGACGCCAAAAGAGCAGGACTCCGTACACTCGCCCTTGCCATTCTGGTCACCTTTGTCACATTGTTCAAACTCTTCCTGAACAGTGCCATCACCGCAATAGATATCGCGCTTGCAATCCGGCTTACAACGGCCATAGCCGCCGACATTGTTGTCGGTACCATCGTCGCATTCCTCACCTTCTACGGTATCGATAACACCATCGCCGCAGCGCGGAGGCGCATAACCACAGCCAATACCGCAGTGTCCATAGGCACCGTCATTATTTTCTTCGCCATCGTCGCAGACTTCACCGATGGACGGCGTCACAACACCATCTCCGCAATACGGTGCTTTGCACAACGTCGTGCAGGCATCATCGTTCGAGGTATTGCCGTCATCGCATTCCTCACCGATGCTCGTATCCAGATAGCCATCGCCGCATCCCGAAATTCTGCACGTCGGCAAACAGACCTGGCCGGCGGTCACGCCATCTTCACCGTCGCACTGCTCATTTGCATCCTTCTTGCCATCACCACAGGTCTTGATTGTACAATCAGGATTGCACCAATCCTTATTGCTCGATTCATCGTATTCGCAGCCCTCGCCGCTTTCAATCTTGCCGTTGCCGCACCATGGGGCGAGTTTGCAATGATTGCAGCCATTGGCATGCTGCTGTTCGACATTCTCGAGGTCATCGGTCTTGTAATCGCATTCCTCTGTTCCGGCAATAATACCGTCGCCGCACTTGGCATTGCAGGTCGATGCGCCCATATTGACAAATCCTGTCAGCGTCAGCTTGTAGTTGGAAGCCGTCGTATGGCGTTCCGCCTGGAAAAGTTTGATCGGATAAATGCCGCCCTTGAAAATGTTGAACTTCTCGACCCATTGATCGCCGCCGGAATGTGTCGTCGTATTAAGCGTCACACTGCCTGACTGCTGTCCATGAACGCCGCCGATATCGACAGCCAGACGTCCATTCACAAAGACCCAGACATCATCGTCACCATAAAAATCGAGCTTCTCACCGCCCTCAAACTTAAAGTACGTCGAAAATTCCGAGGTAAATCCGAAATTCCTGTTCGCGGAATAATTGCCATATCCACGGTTCGTCAGCGGGAAGAAATTGCCATCTTCATACACGTATTTATTGCTTCCCGGACCACCGACCTGTGTAAGGGTAAGATTTTCCTTAAACATCTGGTTCATTCCCGGGGTATAGCGATACCACATGTCGAATGCCTCAGTGCAATGCACCGTATTGTTGCCGGAATTCCCAGACCACACTGGCTTTCCATCCGAACTGAGCTGATCCTTCACAATACCGAGCGCCAGACCGCCATTGCCGTTCTCAAAATCCGGATGACCGCGATTGATCTGGAAGCAGGATGGATTCAGATTGACAATTGCCTGCGTCGCATAACCATCGCCTGTCCCGGTTTCGGCCCACCCACGGAAGTCATAATACGTGATGGGGACCGTAATCTTCGGCAAATCCTTCTGCGAAAAGTCCGTGCAATAAAATCCTGTTTCGATCTTGCACTGGCTGGAACAGCCATCGCCAGAAATCAGATTGCCATCGTCGCATTCCTCGCCGGCTTCCCAGAGCGTCAGACCATCGCCGCAAATCGGACGACATACATCATCGACACATTCGAAGATTTCTTCAATCGTACACAGCGGACTGCAGCCATCACCTGCTTTCTGGTTACCATCATCACAGGCTTCACCGACATCCAGTTTGCCGTCGCCGCACTTGCCTTTTACGCAGTTTTTACCATTATCATCACAATGATAACCTGTCTGGATCTGACAATCCACGCACCCTTCCGACTTCTCTTCGCAGGTTTCCAGGCCTTCTACTTTACCATCACCGCAAGTCGTTGCAACACAGGCTTTTCCGGCTTCCTCGCATTTCCAGCCGTTCTGAATCTGGCAATCCACGCACCCGCCATTCGATTTCGAAGATCCTTCATCACAAGTCTCTCCGCCATCCAGGAATCCATCGCCGCATTTTCCAGCTTCACAGGGTGAACCCGGTTTCGAGCAATGATATCCCGGCTCGATTTTGCAGCGATCACTGCAGCCATCACCACTTACAGGAACGCCCTTTTCCTTATTGACGCCATCGTCGCATTCCTCACCTTTCGCGACGATGCCGTCGCCGCAGGAACGCGCCACACATGATTTCCCTGCATCCGGACATATATACCCGGCTTCGACCGTACAGACATTCGAACAGCCATCGCCGGAATCCAGATTGCCGTCATCACAGGCTTCACAATTCTTCGAAGATTCCGAACAGGCTTTGCCGGTATCCAGATCCTGCAGCACACCATCGCCGCAAATCCGCGTCAACACTTTCTTGCCGTCTTCACCCTCAACATAGGCATACCCTTTTTCGAGCTGGCAAATCGCTGAACAACCATCGTCGGCAACCCGGTTCCCGTCATCGCACGTTTCCGAACCATCGATCTCACCATTGCCGCAGGTAATCAGGGTACAAACGCTTTTTCCGCCGTCTGTCACACAAATATACCCCTCTTCCATAGTGCACGTCGATGAACACCCATCGCCGGAATTCAGATTGCCGTCGTCGCATTTTTCATGCTCCGACTGAACGATGCCATCGCCGCAATAATTCACGTGTTTGCACTCTGACGAACAGCCTTCGTAATCATTGCTCTTATCTGTGCTGCCGGAATCACATTCCTCACCATGTTGTTTGTCGATATTACCATCGCCGCAATAGGGAGCCTCCCTGCAAGAGGTCGAGCATTGTCCCGGGCCGCTTCCATATTCGACATTTAGCAGCCCATCATCACATGTTTCTGTCTCCTCTTCGACAATCTCATTGCCGCATCCATTCGGAATACAAATCTCACCCGGCACAGGGCATGTATAATTCTCTTCTATAGCCGTACAGTCTGCAGCACAGCCATCGCCGTCATCTGTATTGCGATCATCGCAGACTTCAGCATCGGTGATTTCACCATCGCCGCAAACGGATTTCTTATGACAAACAGTCTTTCCCTCAACCTGGCTGCAATCAAAACCGTCTTCTGCGGCCTTGCAATCCGATGAACACCCATCGTCGGATGTCGTGTTGCCATCGTCACAAACCTCACCTTCGTCGATTTGGCCATTGCCGCACAAACTGGTCTGTTCCTGATTGTTGTTATTTTCGCCATTGTTTTCACCGTTATTCGGCTCGACTATCGGCCTGCATGCACCACCGGTCCCGGGACAGGCAAAACCGGATTCAACCACACTGCAATCGGCTGCACAACCATCCCCGCCCAATGCATTGCCATCATCACAGACCTCCCCCTGTTCGATGACGCCGTTACCACACGCTCCCATGACAACGGGAGCACCATTAGTTTCGTCATCACAACCAGCAAAGCAAAATGTGCACAATGCTGCATAGAATAACCATTTCTTTGACATATCAGCTCCTTAATTATTTTTTGTCTGGAACGACACGCAAACCCACGCATTTCCGTCTGTGACTGACTTTTGTGAACGCAGCCACAAAGGAATGCATATTCACCCAATATGTATAGATACTGAATTGCGAAATATAAAGCAAAAATCAACAGGCGGCGCGTATGTGGCACACATAGCGGCGCCCAATGGCATGCGTATTTGGACGTGGCGGAACGCACACGTACAAATAGCAGGCCGTACCCACGATCAAAGCTGAAAAAAATCGTACATCAAAGTGAAACATTTTCATTCCGGATGGCATCATGAGTGTGAAGGAATGGTCCTTCCCTTAGTGAGATGCCGTATGTATTCATCAGGATTTGTCTGACAATCGGGCCCGACATAATGTACAGCCAGCCGAGGGCCGGCTTGCTGCGCCGCCTTTTCGGACGCGAAAGGCGAAGTGCTGAAGCGCTGTACAGGCCATGCACATCGTGATGCTTTTTTTACGACGCTTCCTGTCGGAAAGGCATTGGTGTGCAAATTCGCTGGAAATCTGGGTTAGGACGGCGAGTCGGCGGGTGGGAATGGGACTGTGAGGTAACCCTGGTTACCTCACATAATACATAAAACCACATTATACTACATGTAGGCCTGTCTTTAATAAAAGGATTTGCGACACAAAACGCCCCGGATATGCTAACAAACACATGTTTGCCAATTCCGGGCAGAATTACTCATTCGGGAATCCATACATGCGCAATTATCCAGTTTATACCGTTACCCCAAAAGCAGAAAAAAGCCTTCGCAATGGCCATCCGTGGGTATTTGGCGAAGAAATCACCAACATGTCGGAACAGGCCGATAACGGACAACTCGTCGATGTTCGGTCCGTCAAAGGCGCATATCTTGGCACTGGCTGGGTCAACGAAAAAAGCAAAATCCGCGTCCGAATCATTTCGAACAATACCAACGACAAATTCGACGAAGCTTTCTTTGCGCGACGCATCCGCTACGCCCTGATGTACAGAAAACACGTCATGGGCGACGATTTTCACGCATGCAGGCTCATTTTCGGTGAGTCTGATCAGTTCCCCGGGCTCGTCGTCGACCGATTCGAAGATATCCTCGTCATTCAATCCATGTCCGTCGGCATCGAATGCCGAAAACACATGCTTTACCAACTTATCGTCGAAGCGCTGCGCGATATGGGCGAAAACATTCGCGCCATTTATGAACGCGGCGACGTGGCAACGCGCGCGCTTGAAGGTCTTCCGCAGACCAAAGCATTCTATGCCATGGACGGTCTCGAAACCGATTTGAACGGGCACGTCGAAATTACAGAAAATGGCATCAAATTCGATGTCAATTACATCGACGGCCAGAAAACGGGATATTTCCTCGACCAGAAATACAATCGGCTCGCAGTCATGAAACTCGCCCATGGACGAAATGTTCTGGACTGCTTTACCCATACCGGGGCCTTTGCGCTTCATGCCGCCAAAGGCGGCGCAAAGCACGTGACTGCAGTCGACATCTCGGAACTCGCCATTGAACAGGCCAGAGCAAATGCCGAACGAAACCAGCTGACAAACATCGATTTCGTCTGCGCGAACGTGTTCGAACTCCTGACCTCACGGTACGAACGCGGCGAAAAATCAGATGATTTTATCATCCTCGATCCGCCTGCATTTACCAAAAGCAATGCCACAGCAAGGGATGCCTTCCGCGGATACAAGGAAATCAACCTCAAGGCCATGCGGCTCCTGCCGCGCGGAGGGTTCCTCGCCACGTGCTCGTGCTCGCACTTCATGAAAGACGATATGTTCCGCCAAATGCTCGCTGAAGCCTCGCACGATGCATGCGTCAGTCTGCGCCAGATCGAAGCCCGTCAGCAGGGCCCCGATCACCCCATTCTCCTCAACGTTCCCGAAACCAATTATCTCAAGTTCTACCTGTTTCAGGTCGTATAGAGCTATGTGATTCATTGAGAACGATTGTTTTGTAGTGAGGGGGCTGAGGCCCCCTGCGCCGCTATTTGCGCAGCAAATACGCGGCTACCCCCTCTGCGGGGGGGATAGCCCCCCCCGCAACGCCCCCTCTAATCACCATAATCCAAACAATGCGCCTCAGTTCGCAAAGGGCCATTATTCACTAACTACATCCCGTTATTGCAATGATTTCGAATAGCCATTCATTGGCATTCATCACAATCACTACGCCGCCATGGACGGCGGCGCGAGGCGAGGGAGGCATGTCCATGGATGGACATTCGACCCGCAACTACGGCAGCACAAAGAAGCGTGCGGGGGTAGTAGGGGGTGT
>JAFRYG010000098.1 GCA_017441205.1 Pseudomonadota bacterium | reverse complement strand
AGTCTCTGATTCCGGGCGTTTTCTATTTATTTCCTGTCTTTGCGGCCTGAGGCCGCTGCAGACAGGTCCTGCGGCTATCGGCTGTCGCCGATACGCCTCCGGATCTGCCGCTATTGCACTGCAATACGCGGCTTTTTTTATACCTGTTCCAGACTCAGTTTCCAGCAGCGGTGAATCCGGTGCTTTTTAAAATCCTCCGGAATCGACCATTCAGTCATATCCTCGATGTGAAGCTTTTGACCGCGAATGGATGCAGGCAGCAAATCCGCTTCAAAACTCAGTTTTCGGCTATTGGTCGAAAAATAAAGTATTCCCCCCGGATTGAGGAGAGACAGACAATCCCTGACCAGCGAGGGCCATTGTTTGTTCGTATCCAGAACATCTTCGGTCTTTTTGGAGTTTGAAAAAGTCGGCGGATCCAGCAGGATCAAATCAAACCCGGATTTGGTTCCGGAACTGATTTTTCGAACTTCGAGCTTTAAAAACTCCACGACATCGAATCGCGTGCGCGGATATTGGCGCGAATCCTCAAAACCATTCAGTTCGAGGTTCAATCCTGCCCAATCCAGATAGGTGTTCGACAAATCGACCGTCTGGACCAGCGATGCTCCGCCCCTGGCGGCTGCGACCGAAAGCGCCCCGGTATAGCCAAAAAGATTCAGCACGCGCTTGTCTTTGGCAGTTTTCGTCAGCATTTGCCTCAGCGGCCGATGATCCAAAAACAACCCGGTATCGAGGTAATCGCTCAGATTCACTCCGAACAACAGATCCCCTTCCCTGACGACGCCCGAAATCGATTTTGCAGACTTCGTTTTTTCGTACTGATCAGAACCTTTCTGTCGCCGGCGCATCTTAAAAAGGACATGATCCCTCTGTATTCCCAGAACATTTACGACCTGTTCACGCATCAGATCGAGCCAGATATCCTCTTCGCGGGGATCCTTTTCGTACGGCCGTTCAAAAAAAGCCATGCAGGCATAATGATCTGTGATACCGCCGCTGTCATCGACAAAACCATAATAATCGACGCACAGCGGTATTTCGGGAATATCGCGGTCATAGATACGATAAGCCGTCAGGTTCTGTTTTTTAGCCCATTTCCTGTAATACTGAACTCTTTTGGAAAGACGGTTGGCAAACATCGTCGCCTGGGACTGCAATTTATCCATATCATTTCCTGCAAAAAAGCGGGGCTCCCGAAAGGAGCCCCTAAAAAGATCATTCCGGTTTCATCGTCGGGAACAGAATGACGTCGCGAATCGATTCCGAACCGGTCAAAAGCATGACCAGACGATCGATGCCAATGCCTTCGCCCGCGCAAGGCGGCATCCCATATTCGAGCGCTCGCACGTAATCATCGTCCATCGGATGGGCTTCATCATCGCCTTCGAGCTTCTTCTGAATCTGATCGAGGAAACGCTGGCGCTGATCGAGAGCATCATTGAGCTCATTGAATGCATTGCCGAGCTCAAAACCGCTCACGAAGATCTCGAATCGATCGACGTAGTTCGGATCCTGTTCATTCCGGCGCGAAAGCGGAGAAACACTCGCAGGATACTCATACACAAACGTCGGCTGAATCAGCGTTTCTTCGACTTTCTGATCGAAGATTTCCATAATCAGATGACCATCCGATTTATGCTTCAGATCATCCTCACCGATGGGCTCCGGCAAATGACGGACGACATCCTCGAGGAATGCGCGATCTGCAAGCTTTTCTTCCGGAACATTGAGTGCTGCAGCAACACCCTCGCGCACGCGAAGTCTGCGCCAGGAGCCATCGAAATCGATCTCGTTGCCATTGTACTGGAGTTTCCGCGTGCCGCAGACTTCATCACACAAGAACTGAACGAGCTGTTCGGTGAACTCCATCAACACCTTGTACGTTCCGTACGCCATATAGAATTCGATGGTCGTAAATTCCGGATTGTGCTTGCGATCCAGGCCCTCATTGCGGAAGCAGCGATTCATCTCAAAAACGCGCTCAAATCCGCCGACGACGAGTCTTTTCAGGAACAGTTCCGGAGCAATGCGCAGATACATATCGTGATCGAGCGCATTGTGATGCGTCTTGAACGGGCGCGCCGTTGCACCACCAGCCTGAATCTGAAGCATCGGGGTTTCGACTTCCATGAAGTTCTGTCTGACCATGAATTCGCGAATCTTCTGGGTGATCAGCGAACGTTTGTAAAATGTCTCGCGGACATCATCGTTCACGATGAGATCGAGATAACGCTGACGATAGCGCGCTTCGGTATCGGTCAGACCATGGAATTTCTCAGGCAGCGGACGAAGGCTCTTGGTCAGCATGCGAACCATCTGCACGCGAATGGCCAGATCGCCCTTTTCGGTAATAAAAAGCTGTCCTTCAGCCGCAACAAAATCGCCCATATCGTACTTCTTGTAGGCAGCATAAGCCTCATCGCCGATAATGTTGCGATTCACAAAAAGCTGAATGGCACCGCTCTGATCCTTGATATGCGCAAATGAACACTTCCCCATCACGCGCATGCTGATAATCCGGCCGGCAACCTTGCAGTGAACGTTCAGAGCTTCGAGCTCTTCGCGCGTTTTTGCAGCATAATTGGCCTTCAGATCGGCAGCATGGTCCTCCGGCATAAAGCCGTCATTCTGGTATGCCAGCTTGCCTTCGGCATTGAGCGCCTTGATCTTGTCGAGGCGTCCCATCATGATTTGATTGTACGTATCTTTGACGTATTGTTCGTTGGATGGAGGAAGAATATTTTTGATTTCGTCAGTCATGATTTCCCCGTTATGAAATAAGCGAATCCCCTGTTTTAAACCGTATCGGATTCGCCTGTAATGATAACCCAAACGACAGGATGACTCAGATAACTGAAGTCATGATGCCAGATTATTTGCCCACGAGCAGTGTCGGATCCCCGGCACCATTCGAGAACAGCAAATAACTCGTAATGAAATCCTCAATATCGCCATCCAGAACAGCACCGGTATTGGAGGTTTCGTAATTCGTGCGATGATCCTTGACCATCTGATAGGGATGAAGCACGTAACTCCGAATCTGGCTGCCAAAGTTGATGGCACTCTTGTTGGAATTGATTTCGTCGAGCTTTGCTTCCTGTTCATGAAGCTGTCTGTCGTACAAACGCGCTCGCAGAATTTTCATCGCCATGTCGCGGTTCGAATGCTGCGATCGTTCGTTCTGACAGGTAACGACAATTCCGGTCGGGAAGTGCGTAATACGAATTGCCGAAGACGTTTTGTTGACGTGCTGTCCGCCGGCGCCGCTCGATCGATACGTATCAATTCGAATATCTTTTTCGTTGATATCGATATGAATGGAATCATCGATTTCCGGATAGACGAATACGCTGGCAAAAGACGTATGGCGCCTTGCATTGGAATCGAACGGCGATATTCTGACCAGCCGATGCACACCGCTCTCGGCTTTGAGCAAACCAAAAGCATATTCGCCGCTGACTTCAAAAGTCGCACTTTTAAGTCCGGCTTCTTCCCCCGGCTGCTCATCGACGATTTCGACGCTGAACCCCTTGCGTTCACAATACCGAAGCAGCATGCGATAAATCATGCTCGCCCAGTCCATTGCTTCCGTTCCGCCGGCACCGGGATTGATCGAAACGATCGCATTGCCTTTATCATTGGGGCCGCTCAACATACGGCGCATTTCCAGTTTCCGTATGCCTTTTTCGGCTTCATCGAGATCCGGAATTGCCTCTTCTGCCAATGCAGGATCGCCCTCTTCCTTCGCCAGCTCGATCATCGTATCGGCATCATCAAGGTGACGAAGCTCCGCAGCCATCGTCTCGACGATCGTCTGAAAACTCCCCTTTTCTTTCATCAGATTCTGGGCTTTTTCGGTATCATCCCAGAATCCCGGCTCATGGGATTCAGCTTCGAGCCGTTCCACTTCTTCTTTGGCGTGATCTACGTCAAAGATACCTCCTGAGCTCTTCGTAACGAGCTCTCAAATCGTTCAGTCTTCCAACAATTTCAGCAATCTCCATGGCTTACTCCTCTGTCAAAGCCAAAAACAGCGGCGAACTTCTAACAGATATAAAAAAATATGGATATAAATTTCACACAGTTTCGCAAACGAAACGCCATTCCATGCATCGGTCGCATCTGTAATTAATCTGGACTCAATACAATTTGATCTTTATGGAGGGCGGCTATTGGCCTGACGGCCAATACGCCCGCCCGTCCTGAGCTATTTCGCCGCAAAAATGCGGCTCAATACGCTCAGGACAAAACAAAACATGGCTGTCCCTTCTGCTTATGACACGATTTGCCGAACTCGGAACACCGATAGCAGATCTCATTTTCGAGCAGCGCATGTTCCTTGAACTGCCTGAGATTATTAAAGGTCACCTCGGCAATTTTCGACAACGCTTCGCGCGTAAAAAATGCCTGATGGGAAGTGATGATGACGTTATTAAAGCCGATGAGGCGCATCAGCAAATCATCCCGAATGATCTGATCGGAACAATCCTCAAAGAACACCTCGGATTCTTCCTCGTAAACATCCAAAGCAGCTCCGCCCACTCGCCCATCCTTGAGCGCCTCGATCAGCGCTTCGGTATCGATGAGCGCACCGCGGGATGTATTCACTATCACGGCTCCCGGCTTAAGCAGCGCCAGGGTTTTCGCGTTCAAAAGGTGGAAATTCTGCGGCGTCAGCGGACAATGCAGCGAAATGATGTCTGACTTTTTCAACAATTCCTCGAGTTCAACGTACTCATAATCAGAACCTGATGCCGGATAGGGATCAAACGCCAACACATGCATCCCGAATCCCCGGCAAATATCAATAAAGCATCGCCCGATCTGCCCGGTTCCTATCACACCGACGGTCTTGCCGTGCAGATCAAATCCCAGCAATCCATTGAGCGAAAAGTTGTGATCGCGCGTCCGTATATAGGCCCGGTGTGTTTTTCTGTTCAACGTCAGCAGCATAGCTATCGCATGCTCTGCAATCGCATACGGGGAATATTTGGGCACTCGCACGACATGAATTTTCCCGTATGCATAACGCATATCGACGTTATTAAATCCGGCGCAGCGCATGGCAATCAATCGCACACCACTCTTCACCAATGCATCGATGGTATCCGAACCAATATCATCGTTGACGAATGCACAGACCGCATCCGACCCCTCCGCAAGGCGCGCCGTGTCCGGCGTCAGACGGCTTTCCAGAAATTTCAGCTCATATCCATAGGATTCATTTTCTTTTTCCAGATACTGACGATCATAGGGCTTTGTATCAAAAATGGTTATTTTCATAATAACTCCTTAAAACATGTTCATTATAACGCATCGACACGACGGGCCTCCTGCGCAAAGCGCAGTATTAAACACAAACTTCCGGAGTCAAGGCGAACACAGGCTGCATTCAGTCAGACAAAACCCTATTTGCCAAGATGAGCCAGCCATGCCCCCAAAACAGCATCTTCCTCTCCAAAGATACCGTCTGATTTATAATCTGAATCATCATTGTCTGATGAATGAACAACGGATTTATTATGAGCGAGGCTATCAAGGCTGTTGCTGATTTTATTATAATAAGCCAAAGATTCCTTTTTCATTTCAGACAATATTTCTTCCTGATGCTTCCAGTTGTCTTCGAGGGCATCTACGCGGCTTGCAACTTTATCCAGACGATCCAGAATATCAGAAGTCAGACTTGCCAGTTCCTTCTTTTGTTTATTCAGACGACTGCTGATCTTTTCAAGCAGCTCCATCTGATTCACATTATCTTTCACGCTGTCCGAAGACGTCACAGAAGTTTTGTCATTAATAATTGTATTAATTTGTTTAAGCTCAGGAAGTATCGTCGTTCGATAACAATTGTCAATTCCGGCAAGACTATTCTGAATATATTTTTGTCTTAACTCATTATTCTTATTCAATTCGACAATTTTCTGGCACAAATCGCCGATCATGTGCTGACTATTGTCATTTGTCTGCTGAATATCCCTCGTTAATTTAATGAATTCAATCCCGGCTTTTTTAATATCTGTAATATCATTCAGAATACCAAAAAACTTGTCATTGAGTTGTTTTCCCAACTGCGCATCAATGTGCTCAAGCAGCATCATCACCCGCTCATTGAATTCGCTGTCCCGATCGTTTGTCTTTTCTGGTTTTTCCAATCGTTTTGACCACGAATCCCCATTTTTGTCTGTTTTTTGCACAGAAACCGATTCCAATGCGGTTCGACTCGAATGTCCGGACGTGCCTGTATGTGGGGCTGCCGGTGAAACGGATTTCAATGATGTGCTGCTCGCTGTTTTGGACTCCTGTGAAGTCGCGGCATCCTTATCTGAAGCCGAAACCGGTTCCAGTACGGTACGACTCGAAGCCCTGGGCTGAGGTGCATTCCCGGAAATCCTGTCGGATGCAGGAACTTCTTCCATCACAGTTCGGCTTGAAGATTTAAAACTCAGAGCATTTGAAAACTTATTAAAAATACCGAATCCAATCTTTGTATCTGAACCTCCCTCTTTTGCATTATCGGGAAAAAGTGCCGGTGAAACGCCGCATGCAATTGCATCGTCCTTGCTCATCAGAGAATCTTCGTCAAACCATTCCCCATCCTTTGCATCCGGCAAACAAACCCGATAGCGCATCTGATGACTATGCTCAGAGAGATCAACCGCAATAATACAGCCGCATAACTGTGCATACGCATTGGTAAATGCCCGTCCTTCCGGCAGACATTTATTCACAAAAACCCAATCCCCTATTTGAAATTTTTGCTTTGCCACGACTCATCCTCAAACACGAAACAACGAACCAGAACTGCCTCGGTCTTTATTTACACCCCAAAATAACCGCAACTATATCCGTCGGCGTTTTCTGAGCAGAATGCCTCCCAGCAATCCCCACATCAAAACGAATCCCGGAATTTCCGAATGGCTTGCATGTACTGAACAATCAGACCCCTTGTAAGAGGATGCATCAGAATCCTCATCATCCTCATCATCCT
>JAFRYG010000097.1 GCA_017441205.1 Pseudomonadota bacterium | reverse complement strand
ATGGGTGACTGTGTGGGAGAGTAGAACGTCGCCGGCTTTTTTTGTTTTTGGTGCGCGTCTACGTCGTCGCTTCGTCGTTCGCGTGCCAAGCACGCGTCACTCCTTGCCTCCTAGTATCCATCGCACCAAAAACAAAAAAAAGGAAAGATACTTATCCATCGCACCAAAAACAAAAAAAGCTCATTCAGCATTCAGCATTCAATTCAGCATTCAGCATTGTGCATTATGAATTATGCATTATGAATTATGCATTCCCCATGCATCTGCCCCGCCAAATCGAAAAAATGCCAGCCGTCAATAATTTATACTGGCATCGCGATGTAAAGTTTGTGACAATGTATTCTGTCGATGATTATGATGTGTAAATCGTCTGAATGCATATCATAATGAATATGCATCTGGAGTTGTCATGAATATTCTGCTGATAATTGCTGTCGCACCTGTCGCCTTACTGCTCATTTATATCTACAAGCGCGATGCCATCGAAAAAGAACCCGCCAAAATGCTTCGCAAGGCATTCGGCGGCGGTTGTCTGTGCATACTGCTCGATTTGCTCATCGTCCTGCCGATGCAGGCCATCTTTGGGGATGCTTCCGAGTGGCATGGGTTCTTTTGGTCCACGTTTGGGCAGGCCTTCCTCGAAGCCGGTATCCCCGAGGAATTATGCAAGTTTCTCGTCCTTTACTGGTTGATCTGGAAAGCCCCAGATTTCGATGAACACTTCGACGGCATCGTTTATGCGACCTTCGTTTCCATGGGGTTTGCCTGCCTCGAAAACATCCTGTACGTCTTTCAGTATGGGGCAGATACCGGAATCATGCGCGCTGTCACTGCGGTTCCCGGACACTTCTTCTTCGCCGTCGTCATGGGATATTACTTCTCGAGGGCAAAATTCGATATCCCCAACCGCAAAAGCAATATGATCAAGTGCATCATCTACCCCATGATCGTGCACGGCATCTACGATATGATCCTCTTCATGATGAAACGGATTTCGGATTCGGAAGATGATTCGCTCTCTTATATTGTTGGCATTCTGCTCATCGCGTTCTTCTTCTTTAATTTCAAACTTTGGCGGCATGGGTTCCGCAGAGTCAAGGAACTGCGCGAAAAGGATTTGTCCGATATGGCGCAGAATCGCAGAGCCATCGATTATTTGAATGATCCGTCTCTGGAATTCCGGGAGAGTAATTATACGCCCGCGGCAGGTATTTCTTCGTCCAAAGAAAGAAACTATTCCCCTGCAGACAGTGTTTCTTCGTACAAAGATCCATTCTCAACAGAGAGCAAATCAAAATTCCCGATTGACTGATGCTCTGTGATTGTCGAAACATTGGCGTGCTGTGAACGGTGTGAGTCGCAGAGGCCAATGAGCAAATAAAAACTGCGAGTTGATGCGCCGGTAGGCGCGGGAAACGAAGCAGGTTTTATATTGCGAATTGAGGAAGCCGCGTATTGGCGCGGGCTATTTCGCCTCGAGACGTTCCGTGAACGTCTCTGCAGCTCAATACGCCCTGCGGGCGCGGCTATTTCGCTGCGCTCAATACACCGCGCCAATAGCGGCGCAGGGGGCGGCTGCCCCCTGCTATTCAAAAACAAATACATATCGTTCGTATTTGTGACTGGCTTTCCAAAGTAAGGTTTTATGTTACCCATCATTACAATTCAGAAACTCGGCAAAGCTTATGGTGCCAAAAGCGTTTTTGAGGATCTTTCCCTGATCATTTCCGAGCGGGAAAAAATCGGCCTGATTGGTCACAACGGTTCGGGAAAATCGACATTTTTAAAGATCCTTGCAGGTATCGAATATTACGATGACGGCACGATTACGCATCATAAAAAGCTGCATCTGGCCTATTTGCCTCAGAATCCGGTGTTCAGTGAGGACGATACCCCGGAATCCGTCGTTTCGAAGGCACTCGAATCGCGAAAGAATCGAATTGCCGATTATGAGGTATTGTGTACGCGGATTGCTGAAGCCGGTGATGCCGCCGAAATCGAACGCCTGAGCCACGAACAGGAACAGCTGCAGGCCGAAATCGAGCAACACGGCGGCTGGGAGATTCAGCACGAAATTGAGGGCATGCTCAGACGCCTGAACCTGACCTCCGATATCCTCAAAGTTCCGATGACCTGTCTTTCGGGTGGTCAGCAGAGGCGCGTCGCGCTGGCCAGAGTACTCCTCGAACGACCGGATGTGCTCCTGCTCGACGAACCCACGAACCACCTGGATGTCCCGACCATCGAATGGCTCGAAAGCCTTCTGAAGGATTACAGGGCTGCCATCGTTCTCGTGACGCATGACCGCGCCTTCCTCGATGCAACTGTGACGAGGATCGTCGAAATTCATCACAGCGAGTTGCTTTCGTTCGCAGGCAATTACGTGAACTTTGTCGAACAGAAGGCGGCATTGATGGAGCTGCGAAAGAAAGAGCAGGAAAAATATGCCAACCTGCTCGTGACCGAGCTGGATTGGCTCCATCGGGCACCATGTGCCCGCGGGACAAAGGCCCGCGCCCGCATTGAGCGCGTCGCTGAAATCCAGCAAAAAGCCAAAGTCGTGCACGAAGCGACGCTGACCATGTCCTTTACGGCAGATGCGCGTTTGGGCAATATCATTATCAATGCCGAAAAAATATCCAAATCCTACGACCATCCGGTTTTTAAGCCGTTCGATTTCACGCTGCGAAAGGACGATTGCTGCGCTGTCATCGGCCCGAACGGATGCGGAAAAACGACGCTGCTCAATATCCTGACCAAAAAAACGGAAGCCGATTCCGGCACCGTGATAATCGGCAAAAACACACATATTGCCTTCCTGTCACAGCACCGCGAAGAACTCGATCCCGACAAATCCGTCTATGATTCTTTGGGGGAGGGGGATCACGTCTACATCAATCATGTGGCGGTTCACAAAAGAGGATTCCTGTCCCGGTTTTTATTCGATGTGCCTGAGCAGGCGAAGCTCGTTTCGGCGCTCTCGGGCGGAGAAAAATGCCGCCTGCTCTTTGCGCGCCTGATGTGCAGCAATGCGAATTTGCTCATCCTCGACGAACCCACCAATGATCTCGATATCGATTCCCTGCAGACGCTCGAGAATGCCCTTTCTGATTACGATGGGGCCATCCTCTTCGTCACCCACGATCGTTATCTCATCAATCGTCTGGCCACTGCTGTACTCGCGTTTGATCCCTTCAGCGGTACGTTCATTCGGTATGAAGGCGATTACGATTTTTACGTCCAGTGCAAAAAAATTGCAGAGGATAAGCGGGCTTCCGAAGCAAACAAAGCTGTCAAACCGGCTCCGGCTCCTCAAAAAACGAATGCCAAACCCAAAAAGCTCACCTATAAGGAAGCCGAAGAACTCAAAAATATCGAAAATGTAATTCTCGAAGCCGAGATGGAGAAAGAATCCATCGAAGCCGAAATCGCAGATCCCGAAACATATAAAATTCCCAATCGCGCAAAGGAACTCAGTGAAAAGCTGGATGCTCAGAATGCTCGCATCAGTGAACTCTACGATCGCTGGGAATATCTGAGCCAGGTCGAGCAGGGACTCGTGTTTTAATGCTTTGTAATGAAGTCCGTCAGGACTTCACTGTATGTAGCCCCCGGTTGTCGCGAAGCGGCTGGCGGGGGATTTATGGCATTCCACCAAAGAAGTCCGTCAGGACTTCACTGTATGTAGCCCCCGGTTGTCGCGAAGCGGCTGGCGGGGGATTTATGGCATTCCCCCAAAGAAGTCCGTCAGGACTTCACTGTATGTAGCCCCCGGTTGTCGCGAAGCGGCTATCTGTTGATGAGTTCATTCCAAAGAAGTCCGTCAGGACTTCACTGTATGTAGCCCCCGGTTGTCGCGAAGCGGCTGGCGGGGGATTTATGGCATTCCCCCAAAGAAGTCCGTCAGGACTTCACT
>JAFRYG010000011.1 GCA_017441205.1 Pseudomonadota bacterium | reverse complement strand
AATATCCTTGATCGTGATCTCACGAAACGATTTGGTCTGATACAGCTGCCTGCAGGCTTCGATGATTTCATTTTTGCGTGCGATAATGAGTTCGTTCGATGAATTCATAGCAGCTCCATTTCGAACACTGACACTGTGTCAGTAATCACCTGTTTAGCAGACCGCTGACACTGTGTCAATTATTTTACTGACACCGTGTCAATGATTTTTTGTGATGCATGAAATCGTTATCGTTCAAGCATTTACCGCACATCCCTATTCTGCTTTACATCGATGCCCTTACAGGTATATTGCGCGCGGCACAGTCGTACTGGCCGTTATTGAGGAGAAAACGACAATGAAACATATCTGCAAAGTCACCGTCATCGACAAAAAGCTCCATTCTGAACTTCAAAAACAATACCTCGCCGATCCCCAAAGCGGCATGTGCCCTTGTTTTCACGTCGGCGACGAATTCATCTTCGAGCGTGCAGATGGCAAGGATGATTTCTGGCATTTCGGACGCGACCGCGAACCCAAATTTCCCTGCCCAGAAGCGTGGGATTGTATCAGCCGGTATATCTATACTGCCCTCCAGGGCGGTTCGATTATGCATGGCTGGACTAACGACGATCGCATCATGATTGCCTGCTGCAACGATGGAACGCGCCCGGTCATCTTCAAAATCGAACGCATCGACGTCCCCGAAAATGACGAAGACCGCCAATGGCTTTCATCACACGATTTTCGCATCAAAAAAGAGGATGCGTACACTGGTGCATAGAACAGCCGAATGAATGGCTTGTCGTACTAATTGTTTTGCCGCCGTGCTATCTGCGATACGCACGGCTTTCGGCGCTATTTGCTGATAGAGTCGTGCGGGCCGCACGTCTCTATCAGCAAATACGCGCCTTTGCGCTCGCCTATGTGCTCGCCCCCAAAAGTCCCCTTGCCCCTTTTGGGAAAGGGGATTTAGGGGATAGGGGCTGCGCGCATACGGCTCGCGATTATATTAATTCTTCCAACATCTCACCGATATCCGCAGAAATGCCCATAGACCGTGATGATATTTCGTCCGGAACGATTGCTTCTCCGAAATTAATACAAACATAAATGGCATTCGGGTTCTGTGCCGTCATGCGCCAGAACGGATACTTGATAATCCCCGGCGTATTGGCCCCCACACCGAGTTCAAGAAATAATACTTTGCCATCCTCATCAGCCCGATGTTTCATCAAAAACGCATTGTATCTCTCGGCAGCTTCATACCATCCTTCATCCTGCACGAAGGTATCGTCAGAACGAAGATTCATGCGCATGGGCTTTTGGCATACCGGACAATAGGGGATGAGATCCGCAGGAATTTTCATATCCTTCTGCGCATCATACATGGCGCGAATCTGCGTCTCGTTGTCGTAAGTTTTCTGATGACAAGGTTCGCTGCACTGAAACAATCCATAATCGCCCTGAGTATAAAATAGACGCTTTTTATCAAATCCGGCTTTTTGAAAACAATGGTCGACATTGGTCGTAATGACAAAATAATCCTT
>JAFRYG010000096.1 GCA_017441205.1 Pseudomonadota bacterium | reverse complement strand
TCCGGAATATATTCATCGTACTTCTCAAAAACGGGGATTTCTTTCGGATAGACGAGTTCCAGCGGTTCGAAGTCTTTGGCAGCCTCTTCGGCTGCAATTCGATAAAACTCCGCTTCGCTGACCTGCATCGTAAACTGCATATAATACGGGCGGCATGGATTCAGCCCTTTCAGTCCAAGCCGTTCTGCGCAGCGAACTTTCAAAAAGCGTTCGAGAGCCAAAAAAGCATAGCTCCCCAGCCACGGAAAAAGCGCCCACATTTTGCCCCCAAGATGCACGAGCGGACGCGCCGTCATCCCCGCTTTCTGCGCCGTATTCCTCGCATCCCGCAGACGGCATGCGGCGTGCTTCATCAAATACGGATAGGATGCATCCTCATCCAGAACGGCCCGCATGCGTTCGAGTATCCGCGTATGAATATCCCCCGCAACATCCCCAAAATACGCAGGAATATTGCCTTTGACGAGTGTACAGTAAACTTCGCGCCGCTTATGATCGACTTCGTTCACGACCCAAACTCGCCCCGCAATCGCAATCTTATCCCCCACCGGCGGCGGTTTGACGATCGTCCCCAGTTCCTGCGAATCCGCTCTCACCGTATATTCTATATTCTCCCTGAAAACCGCATAAAACTTATAATGATTTACAATCCGCTCGCCGCTGATTCCAAGGATCAATCCGCCATTTTCGGTCTGATTGATATGATCGATCTGAATGAGATGGCGCAGCAGCAGGCGGAAATCATCCTTCGTAATCCGATGAAAATACGACAGCGGCAATACCCGCGATGCAAGTTCTGCCGGCGTCATCTCGCCGCACGAAGCCAATGTACTCATCGTCTGATGATATAAAAGACTATAGGGCAGCCGATCGGTTCTCGGCGGTTCCACGAATCTTTCTTCAATATATAATTGCACGAGCGCAATCCCCTGAATCAGATACCAGGGAATCATATCGGGCATCATCGCGCGGGCTTCGGGATGTTCCTCGCGCATCACAAACCACATTTCGGCCGGATCCCCGCGCCTCCCGGTCCGTCCCATGCGCTGCAGAAATCCCGAAACCGTAAACGGCGCATCGATCTGAAATGCCCGCTCCAAACGACCGATATCGACGCCGAGCTCAAGCGTAGCCGTTGCACAGACCGACATCAGAGAATCATCGTCCTTCATATCTTCTTCGGCGCTTTCGCGGTATGAAGCAGACAAATTGCCGTGATGGATCAAGAATCGGTCGGGCTCATGGCATGCTTCGCAGTACTGGCGCAAATTCTGGCATACCGCCTCGCATTCCTCGCGCGAATTCGTAAAGACAAGACATTTTCTGCCCCTGGTATGCTCAAAGATATATCCCATACCCGGATCTGCCCCCCTAGGGGCAGTATCGCTCGGCGGCTCCAGTTCATTGCAGGGAGGCAGTGACTCGCCGCCCTCCTCCGAACGATTCGCATTACCGGCAGACGGCCCCGAATCATTCGCATCAGCCTGAGGATCTGCATTAAAGAAATGCTCCATCGAAAGCCGCCAGACTTCCTTTTTGCCCTCGATCACAGGAATGACCGTTTTCCTTCCGCTGCCGGCCGCCAAAAAGCGTCCGGCATCTTCGGGATTGCCGATGGTTGCCGACAATCCGATGCGGCGCGGCGAGCAACCCGCAAGCCTGCATAAACGCTCGATCAGGCAAAAAGTCTGACCGCCGCGATCGCCGCGCAGCAGCGAATGAATCTCATCGATCACGATAAATCGCAAATCCCCGAACAGCGACGGAATTTCCATGTGCTTATTGATCATCAGCGATTCGAGTGATTCCGGCGTAATCTGCAAAATGCCCGACGGCTTGCGCAGCAGTTTTCTCTTTTGTGTCTGCGGCACATCGCCATGCCAGCGCGATACCGCAATCCCCGCTTCTTCGCACAGTTCATTGAGCCGTCCGAACTGATCGTTGATCAGCGCCTTGAGCGGCGCAATATACAAAACACCGACGGACAGGGACGGCGATTCATCGAGCAGCGTCAATATCGGAAAGAATGCGGCCTCCGTCTTGCCCGAAGCCGTCGAAGCCGTCAGCAAAACGTTGTCTTCCGTATTAAAAATCGCATCCCCTGCCGCATTCTGAACTGCCCGCAGCGTCTGCCATCCGGAGCGATAAATATAATCCTGTATAAACGGTGCATATCTTAAAAAAGTATTCATAATCAATCATTACAATCACTGCGCCGCCATGGATGGCGGCGAGAATGTAGTAAAAAACCATTACAACGTAAATTCAGCATAATTCGTATCTGCATCATCCGAAACGGCTTCCGACTTCGTATAGGTAAATGCATCGGAATTCAGCAATTCCATGATGCTCATATCCGGATTCTGATAAAGCAAATCGAGCAGTTCAATAAAATCGCGTATGACTTCGCGCGGCGTAATATTCACATCCGCACCGATGCGTTCATATTCAATTTTAATAAATGCCGCGAGCGACTCCGTCGTCGTATGCGGTTCATATCCATACAAACCGGCATGCATATCGGCCAGTTTTTCGCATAAAACGAGCATTTCTTCGGCGACCAGGGGTTCCAGACGAATGACCGGGGCCAGCAGATCGCGCGCGCCGGGCCTCGAAAACTTCCCTTCGGCAAGGCGCGAACGAAGCGCTTCATAACTGTATATTCCCCGGCGCTTATCTTCAATGGCCTGCGGCGTCGCACCCATAATGATACCAAGATACCGCGCCTTACCCTGCAATGTATCATTGTACATCGTGAGCATCTTTTCATAATTGTTCTGGCGCGTGATCGAATTCGGAATCTTATATATATTGACGAGTTCATCGATCATAATCATCAGACCGACGTACCCTGCCATTCTGAAAAATGAAGCAAATAATTTAAGATAATCATACCAGTCGTCGTCCGATATGATCATATTGATGCCGAGTTCTTCCCTGGCCTCGCGCTTCGTCGTATATTCGCCGCGAAACCAGCGCACTACCTTTGCTTTTGTCTCATCGTCTCCGTGAATATAAGCGCGATAATACTGCGAAATCAGTCTGCCAAACTCAAATCCGTGTACAAGTTCACTCACGGATGATGTGACCGTATATATCTTTTTATCCACAATTTTCGTCAGTTCGGGATTGCCCGGTTCGAGCCCGGTTTCCTGCAGTGCCTCGGTCTGTACGCCATTGATCCAGCGATCCAGAACGAGCGTCAATGCGCCGCCCTCGGGCTTCGTCTTCGTCGACAGATTGCCGATGAGCTCGCGATACGTCGCAAGCCCCTGCCCGCGCGTGCCCTGCAGCCGCCGTTCGGGCGACAAATCGGCATCGGCAACGACAAACCCCTTGTCCATCACGTAATTGCGAATCGTCTGCAGCAAAAAACTCTTGCCCGAACCATACCGTCCAACGATAAAACGAAATGACGCCCCGCCATCCGCAATGATATCCACATCGTGCAGCAGCGCCTGTATCTCATTTTTGCGCCCCACTGTGATGTATGGCAGCCCAATCCTCGGTACGACGCCGCCCTTGAGTGAATTGATGACTGTCTGCGCGATGCGTCTGGGCACTTTTCGATCGTTCATCCGTGATTACCTCCCTCTACCGGCCTGAAATCCATGCAAAAGATGCTTGATCCACGCACGGAATAAGGCCGCTGTTCCATTGCCGCTGCACATCATACGATGTAACGGGCTTACCGTCCATCTGTTTTCGCTTTTTTGGGGCTGCGCTGTTTCACACACGCAGCAAATGCTGCTATTTGGGGCACAGCCGCGTCTGTGCCCCAAATACGCCGCATGTTTCGCGCTATCGCCTGCGGCAATACGCGCGAAATCCGTCTGTATTGCATCCCTACACAACTGCCTCAAACACGGTCTTATCGCCGACCTGTATCATCCGGGTTTGCAGTGATTTGCATTTATTAAAACAGAAACTTACCAGATATCCTTTCTTCGCGTGGAAGTAATCCAAATACCCGGCGATCTGTTCCTCAATGAAAGCATCCCACGGCTGAATAGTAACCCCAATCTTCCAACAAAAAGCGGAGTTGCTTGACAAAATTGATGAAATTTACTTGACAAAATCGATGAAATTAAAAAAAACAGTTATAGATTCATATTTCACATACGAGGGTATGCGAAATACATACTAAAAAAATTCATTTCAAAGAGTGAGAAAAAGATGATGCAATTTACCAATCACACACATAAGATTATGTTATTACTAATGCCTATAGCATTAGGCATTTCAAGTTGTGATGACGGACCAACTCAGACTTGTTGTTATTATTTCTCGTGGAGTGATGCATATATTTCAGCTATTGGCAATCCAGAACAGAATCCACGTGATTTAGTTTATATAGATGCCTATACGGTAGAGGAATTTGCCCCAAAAAACGACCGAAGCTATACTGAATATCTCAATAGCGGCGAATATCTGTGTTCAATAATGCCTGAAATGAAGGGAATTAATTATAATTACAAGGCAAATAATGATAAGGATGCTATGAATGTTTGTGCTGAATCCATTCCCATGCATAGTGAGATGGCAAACAAGATTAAGGAAGCCTGGGATAATTGTTGTTATATCATGGGTAAACGCGTCATATTCAATAAGGAGGAGAGCTGTCGGGAACTTGATTCAAACTCTGAATCTGAAGCAAAATCAAAATGCTGGGAAGATCTGAAAGCCGAAGAATTTAAATATTTATCTTGTTTTAGAACATATATAACCCGGGGCGAGTGTGAATATATCATTAATTAAACATACTTTTAAAAATACGAAAAATGGTTTATAAAATACCCCCTATTTCGGCAGGTACTGGATTGAAATATGCTGGTTAAGAGGCCCCTGAACCAGGCAATAATGACATCTTTGGTAAAAAGCATATCCAACCAACCGTAATCCCTGCACAACCGCCTCAAACACAGTCTTATCGCCGACCTGTATCATCCGGGTTTGCAGTGATTTGCATTTATTAAAACAGAAACTAACCAGATATCCTTTCTTCGTGAGGAAGTAATCCAAATACCCGGCGATCTGTTCCTCGCCGCGCTCATTATACGCATTACCGCGCCAAATATTGAGTTCAATGATATACTGACGTCCCAGATAATCTATCACGACATCGGTTCGCGTCTCATCGCGTGTCTGTGCTTCGATATAATAATTGCCGATGCCATTGATAATCGGCTTTAAATACAACAAAAACAGCTTTCGCCCCATTTTCTCGACAAAAGCATCGTCATTCTTTCCATAAATATCATTAAAATGAACGCAAAAACGTGATATCAGATGTTCCATATCGATTTGGCCATCCTTGACGAACCGGCTTTTATCAATAGATCCCGATTTATAGATTTGGATATCTCCTCCAGCGAACTAAAATAATTATACAATCTCGTTTCAAAAATTCTGTTTGAGATAACTGCTTTCCCATTCTCATTTGGCCGAACATAACCAAACATTCTGGCCAGATTGAAGATCCTGTTATCGGGATTAAACGTAAACGATTCCCCCTCATACAACATCGCCTGCAGGTTTCTTGAAAGATCGGGAAAATCATCCAGCTTTTTGATCATATCGTCAAAAAGGGTGTTGCTTTCAATCAGCAGCTCTTTTTCCGCCATCAATAAGCCACGATTATCCCATCGAAGCTGCTTTTCATCCAGCTCAGCGCACAGACCCCGTAATTTGCAGCAAGCGCATCTTTGAGATCGCTCCGCAAACCAAGTTCTCCTGTAGGGGCGACACCATGGGGTCGCACGATGCATAGCCAACATGATGTTGCGCCCTTACAGGGCGCCAATATTGGGGGATTTCCCTTTCCCGGGGTTTCGCTGCGCTTCACCCCGGGCTGTGACATTGCACCCCGTCGGGGTGCTTTTATGCGCGGCATATTGGTTTTATGCCAATAGCCGCGCCAGCGAGCTGTAGGCACGTGTCGTGACACGTGCCAAGGCGAGCCCAAAATATACAAATGCCCGCGTATCGCGCAGCGATAGCGGGCGTCAGCGAGCCGTAGAGACGTGTCGTGACACGTCTCAAGGCGAGCAACCAAATAAAAGCCCTTATTCCTTCAACGTCTCAATTTTCACGTACCCATCATTAAAAATGCCACTGTTAGGATACGCGCCGATGGTGTACTTCACATCGCTATACTCAAAGTCGTAACAGCTCGTATCGATCTTGCTCGTACCGCCATTTCCGCCGACATACTTATCAGAACCGGCTGAACCGCCATAATAGCCGCCTCCGCCACCGCCTTGTACTTTACCGAGTGCGCTATTGGCCCCATTACCTGAGCTTTCGGTAGCACCATTTGAATAGGTTGTACCGTAGTAACCCTTGCACTTGCTGTCATTCGCATTCGTGCAGCCGCCGTTGCCGCCGTGGCCGGCCAGTTCCTTGCTCTTTCGCGTTGCGCCGCCGCCGCCTCCGGCGACGATGGATCGACAGTCTTCAGCACCAAAATGAAGCTCAGTTGATCCACCACCACCATAGCCAAAGTTCCGGACGCCCCAATCACCACATCCGCCTTCTTTATAACCAATACCACCATTACAAACTTCGTTGGTATCAGTGCCAAACGACACTTTAGAGCCTCGATCCCCCGCTTGCCCAACATACAGCCAGGTAGAAGTTGAAGATTTCTTTAAATGAATCTTAGCTTCGACCAGGCCACCGTTTCCGGCATAACCCGATACAATTCCGCCATTTTCATCAATGAGGCCACCGCCCTTTGCACCATACAAACTAATCTTATAATAACCACTTGGCAGTTCAATTCGTTGTTTAATGTTTTCACTAATGAATAAATACCATTTTTCTTTACCCACCGAATACACTTCAAATTTAAAGTTAGCATCTTTAGCCATGTAATCTGTATTATTATTCACACTAAAAGAAAGTGTTTCTGTATAATAATTATTACTAAGATGTTCAATTTCACAAGTCTCTGTTATAATTTGTGGAATATTATAGTTCGACGGTGTGAATATTAGAGTTTTTGATCTATGAAGAACGTCAATAGTTGTAGTAGAATACTTAATGGAGGGGGTTACCTGAACGTATACATTTGTTGATGGTTTTGAAGCAAGCGATACTTTTAAATAAACCCGATCTTCATTAATATCCGTTCGATAAGATGACAAATTCTTCCTGTTTGTACAATCGATCCAGGCTTTTGTGCTTCCTGAAGAAACACTCTGACCGGATATTTCACCTTGTACGATGATCGCTGGTTTTGAAGCATCCTTAATATGGAATACCGACGAATTAAACGTTATGCCATTCAAATTCGGATCCTGACTTTCTACTTCAAGCTTGAGATAGGCCAGGCGTTCGCCTGTTGGATCTGTAACGTTGTTATTGATGGCATCAATTTTAACCTCTTTCGTATTATTCCAGCCTGTAGAAGGTACGATGATTTCATCTTTTTGTGGCTTGAGTGCGCTCGGATCCGAAGATCTAATCTTTATTTTGGTCGATGACCCCAACGCGGGCCTTGCATCTAATTTAATAAAGAAACTTTCGGTTTGTCCTTCAACGATATTATAATTGCTCCCCCATCCATCAACCTCATAATCATCCCAGTTATAAATATTGATCGTCTTGGAAACCTGAATCCCCTGGTACCTGCCATCCGTCGATGTCGTTATATAATCAATCGTATGCGTGACTGGGTCCGACTCCGGCACCATACCGTCGCGCTTCGCATTGATTTTAATGCATTGGTCTACGTTCCAGTTCTCTGGCGTAAACGTGACGCCGGCACCACAACTGATGGATTTAATAGACGATGGTGAATTCGCAGCAACCGTGACATTTTGCGCCGGCTTCGTGAGCAGGTGGAATTTCGGGCAAGCCGTTTGCCCATCATCCCCCTCCTGCAAACCATACTCAAAGGCTTCATCATACACAAATACCAACCCCGCATTATCTGCCTCGACGATCTTGACCTTGACGTCCTTCGTCATACCGTCGTAATGCGCATCACTCGAAGTTGCTTTCAGCGTTATGACAGCCTCGCGATCGCCCGTGTTGACGCCATCACGCTCGGATGAGATGGTAAAGGTATGGAAACTGAAGGCATTACTATAGTTAAAGGTATGCGCGGAAGGCGTGACCGTGAGGCCGGATTCGGCATTGACGCTCGCTGTCAGATTCACATTGGCCGTAGGTTGGGTTGCCAGCGTGACACGCATCGTGCCTTCCAATCCTTCTGTAATTTCAATGCTTTCCACTGCGTTTATCCCTGCCTCGTCGTCATCCAACTTAAAGACTTTCAGCGTAGGGGTCGTTTTGAAATCTTCCGGATTGGCGTTATCCGGAACACCGATCACGATAAAGGTTGTTCCTCCGTCGTTCTGGTTGTCCTGCAGACCGCGAATTTTCAAAATCTGAGGCACATTCCAGTTTTCCGGCGTAAAGGTCATCGCTTCGCCTTCCGCAACGGTGCCCACAGACGTATTGTTGCTTATGAACGAGTACGTCACATTCGAGTCCGGCTTGCACGTCAGATAAACCTCAACCTCCTGCATGTCACCGGTCTCCGTCACCTGCAAATCCTGCCAGGGCGTCCAGCCGATTTTGCAATAGTCGATATCGCGCACGTCGATATTGGTCGTCGCCTCCAGACCGTTAAATTTGGCCTGCGGCGACGTGCTGACGGCCTGAACGGTAATCTTCTGATCGCCCGTCTTCCGGTAATCCCGTTGCGTTTCCAGCATGAAGGAAACTGACTGCGCCCAGGTTTCCGGCGTAAAGGTAATCGTATGCTCCGAGAGTTCATGCGAAATCACCGTATTCTGCGTACTTAACGTCACCGTGACGTCGCTTTTCGGCGCGCTGGCGAGTGAAACCTCGAGATAGACGTATTCGCCTTCCTGAATGTTGACTGGATTGCCTTCGGCCACGCGCAAAAGGATGGATGGCGGCGCCGGACAATTCCAGTTGTTATCCACGCAGACGCAGTCTTCATCCGGTTGCGCCTCAAAACAAATATCCGTGGGGCAAATCCACGCACCGACCTTGCATTCGCAAAGATCAAAAGGCTTGAGTGCATCGTCGCAATGGAACTCGGGGCAGTCCCACTTTTCCTCAACAGTACACTCGCAGTCCGGATAAGGCCTGGACGCTTCATCGCAGTGGAACTGCGGGCAATCCCATTCATTGCTCACGCACGTACATTCATCAAAAGGTTTGGGTGCATCTTCGCAATGCACTTTCGGGCATATCCACTCGCCATATTCGCATGTGCAATCCGTATAAGGTTTTAACGCCTCATTGCAGTGGAACTGAACGCAATCCCACGCGCCGTCCTTACATTTGCAGTCCGAGAACGGTTTGCTGTCGGCGTCACAGTAAAATTCGGGACAATCCCATCTGTCGCTGACGCACGTGCAATCCGGATAAGGTTTATACGCCTCGTCGCAGTGAAACTGCGGGCAATCCCAAACGCTCTTCTCGCAGGTACAATTCGTAAAGGGCTTGGTTGCCTCATTGCACGGCGCATCCGGGCAATACCACTCCGCACCGATGCATTCGCAGGTTGCGTCGGGTTTGGTCGCCTCATCGCAGCGCAAACATTTGTCCGCCTCGACACACTGTCCGTCGCATTCGACAAAGCCCTCAACGGCACACACGCAGGTATTATCCTGGCACATCTGATCCCCGCGGCAGCTCTCGTAATACTCCCAGCGCGCGCCATTTTCGCTGCACTGCTCAATCGTTCGGCCATCCTCCGAGCAGCCAAATGCGCCGGGATCGCATTGCGGATCGACGCAGCCAACCCACGGATCGTTGATCTGATTCGGATTGGCGCAGCCACATAAGCCATCGCGACAAACCTGGCCTGGCTGGCATGCTTTATAAAAAGCCGTGCGCGTGCCTTCAAAACTGCATATATCAATTTCTATCTCGTTACCCGGACGGCACACAGTCGTTCCCGGTTCACAAATCTTATTTGAGCATCGATTTGACTTATAATCATAGGCAAATCCCTCTTTACATTCCACAATGCATTGAGCACTCGCAATTTCCTCGCCATTTTCATCCACATCCGTGATGTCCACGCACGATGCCGTCGCATTCGGATCATCTGTGATACATTCGTGAAAATCCTCAAATCCCGATCGATATTCATTGCACCGCATAATCTTAATGCCGTCGCAATGCGTCTCATTTTCTTTACAAACGGTAGGATTACACTTGCCGTCATAAGGAATATAATTCTCATCGTCGCAGGTTAATATGGCGTTGTTGTCTTCATCACACGTCCAAACCTTATGATCGCCATCATTCTTAAATAGATTTTGATAAAGCTCCGTTCCCTTGCCATCGCAAAACGTTTCGAGAACACTCCCATCCTCATTCACTGTGCACGTTCTCGATTCGACGCCCGGTGTGCAGGTATGCGGCATTTCGCATTGACCGTTCACGCATGTCGCCAATCCGATACATGCTGTCGCACCGGTGCAGCCTCTGAGTGCCCCGCAATAATCGTTGTCGGTCTTTGGATCAATGCACTTGCCGTCGCAGTTGATCTGCCCTTTTTCACAACCGGTACTTGGCAAACACTCGCCATTTTGGCAGGTTTCGTCCCCCAAACCGCACACATCGTACATCTGACATTCTTCATTTGCCCCGCAATAGTCATTGTTGGCCAGCGGATCGATGCAGCCGGCATCATAGCACATCACCTGCCCATCCTTGCAGTTGGTGGGCTTGCATTTGCCATCTTCACAGATTTCACCTTTTTTGCAGGAAGTATAGTTCGAACAAAACTCGTCCGCACCACAGAATTTCCAGCTTTCCAAAGGAAAGTAACATGATCCCTGGCAAAAAACCTGACTCCCGCAGTCGATCGGTGCCTGACACTCGCCGCCCTTGCAACTCCAATCCGGTTCACACGAACGGTAATTCTCGCACTTCGCATCCGCACCGCAATAACCGTCGTTCGTCTGCGGATCGATGCAGGATTCGCCGCATTTGACCTGACCTTCGGGACATTTCCCATCTTCGGGTTTCGCGCTGCATACACCGCCCGCACACGTCTTATCATCGACGCATGCAGTAAACTTCTGGCAGCTCGAATCCGCGCCGCAATACTGATTATCCGTCATCGGATCGACACAATTATCGCCGCATTTGACTTTTCCGGGGGCGCAATCGTTCACAGTCCCCCCGACGCAAACGCCGTTTTCGCAGGCGTTGCCTTGCTTTGCGCAATTGCTGTAATGCGTGCATGCTGCATCCGCGCCGCAATACTTATCGTCCGTCAGCGGATCGATGCAATCCGCGCCGCATTTGACCTTGCCGGGACCACAATCATTCGCCGGTGCACCACCGACACACGTGCCATTTTCACAAGTTTTGCCGTCGGCTGCGCAATCGCTGTAATGCGCGCATGCTGCATCTGCGCCGCAATAGCTCTTGTTCGTCTGCGGATCGATGCATGCTTCACCGCATTTCACCTGCCCTTCAGGACATTTCCCGTCTACGGGTTTTGCACTGCATTCACCGCCAGCACATGCCTGACCATCGACGCATGCCGTAAAGTTCTGGCAAGCTGCATCTGCACCGCAATACTTATTATCCGTCATCGGATCGATGCACGTTCCGTCGCATTTGACCTTGCCTGGGTCGCAGTCGTTCACAGTCCCCCCGACACAAACGCCATTTTCACATGTTTTGCCGTCGGCTGCGCAATTGCTGTAATTCGCGCACGCCGCATCTGCGCCGCAATATTGTTATGGACATAATTAATGACACCATGTATAATGCCTCATTCCTGTAAATAATTTACAGGAGGATTACAGGGGTGACTAAATGGCAACACAGATACAGATCGTGCATAATTTGAAAGAAGCCAAGGCAGAGGTAAG
>JAFRYG010000010.1 GCA_017441205.1 Pseudomonadota bacterium | reverse complement strand
GTAGGGGGTGTTCACAATCGAACACCCCCTGCCGCGTAAGCGTACAAAAAAACAAAGCCTCCGCGCTGCAAAGCGCGATAAATGACCGCAATCCAAATAATTCTCCTCAGTTCGCAATGGGCCATTCAACCAACAACATTCCGTAATTGCAATGATTCCGAATAGCAAAGATTGGTACTCATCATAATCCCTACGCCGCCATGGACGGCGGCGAGAGGCGAGGGAGGCATGTCCAGGGATGGACATTCGACCCGCAACTACGATTGCAAAAAAGAAGCGTGCGGGAGTAATAGGGGGTGTTCACAATCGAACACCCCCTGCCGCGAAGCGTACAAAAAAACAAAGCCTCCGCGCTGCAAAGCGCGATAAATGACCGCAATCCAAATAATTCGCCTCAGTTCGCAATGGGCCATTCACTTCGTCTCCTGCGCCTGTCGGCGCTCCGGCTCGGTTAATGCTTTTACGCAGCCTTTCCCTTGGCCACGAATCAGAATATAGAGAAATGACAAAGACTTATGACAATTCAGAGTGGTTTTGGGCGAGGATGCGCTGCTGGTTTGAAGAATGCGGCCGGGATCTTCCATGGCGCCACGATCCATCTCCCTACGAAGTCTGGGTTTCGGAAATCATGCTGCAGCAAACCCAGGTTGTCACTGTCATTCCTTACTATGAACGCTGGATGGCGCGTTTTCCGGATATCCGGGCGCTCGCCGAAGCGAGTCCGGATGAGGTGCTTCAGCACTGGGCGGGACTGGGATATTACCGGCGCGCAGGGTATCTGCATAAGGGTGCGCAGTTTATTATCCAAAAACATCACGGTGAGTTTCCGCAAAATGTCACAGAACTGAGAAAAATACCCGGGATCGGACCATATACGGCCGGTGCGATTGCTTCCTTTGCTTTTGGACAAAATGAACCAGCCATTGACGGCAATGTGGAAAGAGTTCTGGCCAGGTTTTTTGGCATTCGCGGGGATCTGAGCACAGGCGACCCCAGACGAAACCTCGAAGACGTCGCCGGCGTCCTTGCGAACCATGGAGACTGCAGGATTATCAATCAGGCAATGATGGATCTCGGCGCGAGTTTTTGCGGAAAATCGGCGCACTGTGAACAATGCCCCGTCGCGGAGAAGTGCTTTGCCCTTCGTCATGGATTGACCGAAAGTTTGCCGCAAAAAAAGGTTCCCGTCGAAAAATACGATGAATACCGTGCTGCACTTCGAATGAAAGCCCCCGACGGGCGAATCTGGATCGGAAAACGACGCGAAAACATGCTGCTTGGCGGATTGTGGGAATTCCCGATGATAGAAATATCGCGCGGCAAAGGCGCACGGCACCGAAAAAGTGCCGATCTGGAAATGCGCCTGCCCCGTGCAAAACGCTGGGAACAATGGCTTCGATCTCTCAACTGGCAGAATGATACTCCAACTCTCCGGAACTGGACGAACACCGGACAAATCGTATCGCACACGTTTACACACATACAAATGCGCGTCCATGTGGATGAAGCCTTTATCAAAGAATGTGTACTGCCGGAATCCGGAGATGACGTTTACGAACGTTTTGTACTCGCCGAACCCCAGGAAATCGGCGAGAATTATGCGATATCGACACTAATGCGAAAGATATTGGACAGTCTGATTCTGTGATGCAGGGAATCAGGCATTCCGCCAGGCTTCGAGAGCTTCGGGGAAGGGCTCGAGGGCACGAGCGAGTATTCCGTGAAATTCGGCAATCGCCATACCATAATTGGTGATGGGAACATTCAATGCGGCAGCCTGACGAATGCGTTCAAGCATCTGGCGTCGCGTCCACATGCATGCCCCGCAATGAATGATGAGCTGGTATTCCTGAAGATTCGGTGGAAAATCACTTCCGCTGACGACGTCGATCTGAATGTCGTTACCGACTTTTTGGCGCAGCCAGCCGGGGATTTTTACACGTCCGATATCATCCTGGATCGGGTGATGGGTGCATGCTTCCGCAATGAGGATGCGATCGCCCGGCTTCAATCTGGAAATCACGGCAGCACCACGCGCAAGCGTATTCAGGTCGCCCTTAAAACGCGCGAATAAAACCGAGAATCCGGTCAACATGATATCATGGGGCACCTGCGGACTGACGATGCCGAAGGCCTGGGAATCCGTGATGACGAGTGCCGGAGGATTTTTAAGATTTCCGAGCATTTCGGAGACTTTGTTTTCGCGGCAAATCGTGCAGCTGACCTGATTATCGAGCAGATCGCGAATTGTCTGAACCTGCGGCATGATGAGGCGCCCTTTGGGAGCCTCTTTGTCGATAGGAATGACGAGCAGAACATTAGCGTCGTGAGGAACCAAATCGCCGACGAGCTGTTTGGATTCCAGGAAATCTGCGGGAGCAATGCGGATAATAGCCTGCAGCAGAGCATCCATGCCGTTTCCGGTATGCGCAGAAGTCACGACAGAAACGATATTCTGTGCAGAAAGTTCGGCCTGAAGCAGTGAATAATCGACGCGATCAGCCTGATTCAGGACGGCAATCCAGGGAATATTTCGTTGCCGTAATTCTTCGAATATCTGGGATTCATAGTGCCCCCATGTTCCATCGGTAACGAGGAGCGCCAGATCCGTACGTCCGAAAACAGCTTTTGTGCGTTCAACGCGCATATTGCCGATGGAGCCTTCATCATCCAAACCTGCAGTATCGATAAAGAGTACAGGCCCTATGGGCTGCAGTTCCATGGCTTTTTCGACGGGATCCGTCGTCGTGCCCATGACTGCCGAAACGATGGACACATTTTGATGCACGATAGCGTTGAGAATGCTGGATTTTCCAACATTTCTGCGACCGAATATTCCGATATGAAGTCTGAGACCTTTAGGTGTATTCATGGTTTTAGTGATTGGGGATGAGTCGTTGGCACAAAATAAAAGGTTATACGGGTGTGGATATTTTATTCGTGAACATTTGCAATTCCGAGCTTAAAGCCTGGAGTTGTGAATGCATTCTCAATGCTCAAAGATCAAAGTTCAAAGCTCAGAGCAATGAAAGACTTATTGTATATCCGCGCTGGTTAAACATAGCCAAATAAAAACCTGATGGTATGACATAGCCAAAAAAAAACCGCCTGAACAGGCGGTTTTTTTCGATTGAAAGCTACAGCATTATTCGTGGTGACGCGGTGGACGACGTTGTCCGCCAGCGGGTTTTGTCTGGTTTGCTTCATTGACGCGAATGGTACGACCATCCAATTCTTTGCCGTCCATTTCTGTAATGGCATTTGCGGCAGCATCATCTTCAGTAAATGTGACGAAACCAAATCCTCTTGAACGATTTGTTTCACGATCCGTAATGACCTTTGCATCCGTCACTTCACCGAACTGTTCAAATGCTTTGCGTAAGCCATCTGACGTCGTAGCCCAGGCCAAACCACCAACAAAAAGCTTCTTCGACATAACCGTCTCTCTCAACCGGGTGCAAAGCACCAAATGCGGATGAACGCCATCCGCGACAATGCGACTCCAAATGAATCGCTTAGCAGACACTAAAAATATGTGAAACTGCACTTCGCATATTATATGTCATTTACATTGATATGCAAGATTTTTTTAGACATTGGCTGTCAGTTGTTTTGCCGTACAATGACTCGGGTTATTGCAGAGAGATGCCACACATCGGCAATAAAAAGATTCTCCGCAATTACGAAAGTACAAACGAAATGACAAATGCAGTCCCGTGAGGAACGACAGGTTCCCAGGCGATAGAGGCATGATGCTCGTCAATGATCTTCTGGACGACCGAAAGTCCAAGTCCGGTACCGCCTTTTTTACCGCTCGAAACGAAAGCATCAAACAGGGTATCTGCAATATCGGGAGGAATACCGGGGCCATCATCTTCGATTCTTAAAATCGCATGTAACTCGTCAGAATATGTTGTGATCAGAATATGGCCGTTCTGCCCGATAGCTTCCATGGCATTATTGACCAGATTGACGATGACGCGCTGTATTTTGACCTCATCATAGGGAATCGAACCATTGAAATTCTCGCGGCATGTTATCTCAATACATCGGCGTTCAGCTTCAGTCCTGACGAGTTCAAGGGCATGCGCAATGACTATATGGAGTGGCTTTTTAAGCAAAATAACAGCAGACTCTCCCCGCGCGAACTGCAGAATTTCGGAACTCATGCTTTTGAGCGTTTCGAGATGACGCCCCACGACTTCTGCATAGGATGAACGTTTCTGCGGATCATTCTGCGCCGCCATGAGCTCAACATATCCGGAAATATTGGCCAGTGGAGTCTTCATATCGTGCAGAAGGGACGAAAGCATTTGCCCAATCACAAAGAGGTGCTGCTTCTTTTCGTTTTCTTCACGATTGAGCTGAGTACCGATGGAAGGAGCAATATGCGCAGCAAACAAAGATGCCAGCTTGATTTCGGACGGTGCAAATGTTCCCGGCGTCAGATCCTGTGTACCCAGAATCAATGCCCCCATGGATGTACCATCATGAATCAGCGGTGAAATCAATACACCATTGAGCGGAAATCCCAGACACTCTTCCGTCAGTTCCGGAAGAGACTGTATTTCCCGAATCGAAAGACGGACACATACTTCCGACTGCCAGTTTGCAGGAATAAACTCCGGCAAATGATCCAGAAAAACGCGTGTACATCCGGTTTTCTGCCGAACAGAATGCAAAACATATCTCGAACCGGAATTTACGAAAATACCAGCATAATGCGCGCGAAATGCCTGCAAGCACCGGGAGAGCATGTGCTCAATCATGGATGGCAGGTCTATAGAATTGGCAGCCTCGCGCTCAAGAGCATAGAGCATGTCGAGCTCATCATTCTTTTGCTGCAGTTTTTCCCGGGCTTCGGCCAGCTCGAAATTTTTATTGATAAGGGAGGTATAGAAATGATGCTGTGTCAGGCTGACCGCGATTTGAGAACAAATTGAGGAAAGCATCTCGACATCGGCGTCTTCCCGAAAATCTCCATTGATTTTGTTGATGACCTGAACGACCCCGAGCAGCTCACGCTGGATGTTCATGATCGGCATAGCAAGACAATTTCTGGTTTTAAAACCGCTTATCTTGTCAAACGAAGGATCAAACAGAGAACACTGATAAACATTATCGATATTCAGATACTGTCTGCTTTTGGCGACAGTTCCCGCAATTCCCTGCCCAAAACGTAAGCGAATAACGCCCGATTTTTCTGCAATAATCGAGTTCAGACAAAGGCCAACATTCGGATCTTCCTCGACGAGAAAAATCGTCGTCCGTTCTGCGCGCATAAGCTGCGTCGTTTTATCGCAGATTATCTTCAGGACATCCCGGATATTGGCGTCAGAACTGACGACTGTGGCTATTTTCCGGAAGGCCGCGAGCTGTTCCTGTATGCGTGCAAAACGTTCAAATGCGTCGTAATTGCGCGAGGCATTTGCAGAAATCCACGTTTCATCATACAGATCCATGTTCTGCTGTCCTGCATCGACATCGCCGGATGCGCTCACTGAAGTGATTTTGTAATCATCTGATATCATCGCACTGCCTCTCTGTGGCTATTGATACAGGATTTAAGACAAATTAGGAATTGATAATGATACGTCACTGAAATTGATCACACCAATTCATCATTCATAATTCAATAAAATTGTACTATATGCCTTTGCCTCGCTATACCCCGAATACGGGGAAGAGATGTTCCGTTCCGGAACATTTGAATCGTTTACTAAGGCAATGGAACAATAAAATGCTCGTACAGCTTCTGAAATCCAAAATACATCGTGCGACGGTTACGTGTGCCAATCTGAATTATCAGGGTTCGATTACCATCGATCAGGCATTGTGCCAGAGAGCCGGTATCTTTCAATGGGAACGCGTCGATATCTATAATGTGACCACAGGCGCGCGCCTGAGTACTTACGTCATCTATGGCGAATCCGGAGAAATCACATTGAATGGTGCTGCCGCCCGATGCGTACAGCCTGGCGACAAGATCATCATTGCGACATATGCCATGATGGACGAACAGGAGGCATCCAGCCATAAACCAACGATCATTCTGGTCGACGAAAATAATCAGGAAATCACAGAACATCCATAACAAATCACCATGATTATCGGCCACATCAGCGACATACACTGGCTCGACATCGAGGGCTCACATTTCAGGGATTTCCTGAACAAGCGCATATCCGGCGGCATCAATCTTCTGGCTGGCCGTGCCAAAAAACATTCCAAAGCCACGATGCGCTGTGCGCTGGATACATTAAAAACGCTCAACTGCGATCATCTGATTGTAACCGGAGATCTTTCGAATCTTGCACTGCCAGGAGAACTCCGGGCCGTAAAAAAAGAACTCAACAACGTATTTCGCGACGAAGAAATGACTATCGTCCCCGGAAATCACGATTACTATACTCGCGAAAGCCTTAAAAACAGGCGTTTCGAAAAGCTGATTTATACCTCATCCCCCGGAAATCTGGATGTGGGGCTTTCGCAAACATGGCCATTCGTCAACATCGTTCAGGATGTCGCCATCATCGGCCTGAACTCTGCACAGCCCCGTCCATGGTTTGTTGCAGCCGGAAAACTCGGCAATCGCCAGCTCCATGATCTGGAAAGCGTTCTGCACCATCCGGAAGTATCCTGCAGAACAAAGATCATTGCACTCCATCATCACATTTTTCAGGTCGTCATGACACCGGGAGAATCCCTGAGAAACCTGGAAGATCGCAATGAATTGCTTCGTATTTGCCAGGAAAACGGCGTCGCCATGATCGTCCACGGCCATAATCACGATTTTACGCAAAAAAGAGTCGGAGATCTCATCGTTTCGGAAGCCGGTTCCTGCAGCGTATGTACGTTCAAACGCGACAACAGAGCCGGAAAATTCAATTTGTACAGAATTGATGCCGGTCAAATAAAAAAGATAGAGACCTGGCGATTCGAAAATGACCAGTTCAAACTCTGGCAAAGCAAGGATTTATCAGAGATTGTATGATTTTTACCCGTGAATCACTTAAACAGAGTATCAAACCGATTATCATCGTTCTGATGATCTGTGCACTCATCTATTTTTGGGGGAATTATCGAAAAGTAAACGTCGATCTGACGCTTCGCCCGGATCTCCCGCTCTCGGAAAAGCCGGAAAAACTGGACATGACCGTTTTCAAGGACGGCACCGAGGATGTCGCGGCAACATTCAGCATTCAGATGGCGGCGGATCGACTGGCTGTTATGCATCTGAGTCTCCAGCCCGGTACCTACTATATGCGCGGCATCATCACGACGACGGCTGGCACACATATCGTCACTCAGACACTCGTCGTCCCGAATGATGATGCATCCATCGAAATCTATCTGAGGGAATGAACGGTTGGCATCCGTAGTCAGTCCCTGGACTCAATGTCTGAATTTCCACACAAACCCACATATAGCACATAAAACCACACCAGTCGTTTGCGGTAACAGGGTTACCTCACGCTCCCTTCCCACCCGCCGACTCGCCGTCCTAACCCGAATTTCCAGCGAATTTGCACACTGCCCCCTTTCCGACATGAATTTGTCGTAAAAAAAAGCATCCCGATGTGCATGGCATGTACGAATCTTCAGCAACGATGCCCGCGTCCGGGAATCATCGACGCCGTAAACGCCCCTCGGTTGTCCGTACATTATGTCGTCGGGGAATCGTGCATCAGAGAAATCCGGATGAATACATAAATTGCCTCATGAAAAATGAAGGACCATCCCTCCATATAAATGATGCCATCGAGAAGACAATTGTTTCACTTTGATGTACGATTTTTTTTGCAATACATCATCTGACCCAGCCACTGCCCAGGAATGATGTGCATCTCCCGCGAATCGTGAATCACCCCTGACAGAAGACTAATATGCGTCTCCCCATGCATCACGCATGCGATTGCCGTATTGATCATTATATGAGAATAAAGGATAATCCACGGTTTGCGGAGTTGTTGGAAATCGAATAAGACAGAATACTATCCGCCCGATGAACTGTTATTGAGGAATCAGATTATGAAAAAAGCGCATCGTTTAGGTCAGGTTCAGGCATCATTGACATTGGCCATTACAGCCAAGGCAGCTGCAATGAGAGCCGAAGGACTCGATATCGTCAGTTTTGGAGCCGGTGAACCCGATTTTAATACGCCCCAGCCCGTCATTGATGCGGCCAAAGCCGCACTGGACGCGGGCATGACAAAATATACGCCAGTCGCCGGATTACCTGCACTGCGAGCCGCCATCGCCCAATGGTATGAAAAGCAGTACGGCGTCGAAACCACTGCAGATCAGGTCATCGTAGGTGTCGGCGGCAAACAGGTCATCTACAACGCGATCATGTCGCTGATCGACGATGGAGATGTCGTATTGATTCCGACGCCGTACTGGCTGTCGTATCCCGCCATGGTTCACCTCGCCGGAGGTCGCGTCGAATTCGTTGAAACAAGTGAGGAAGAAGCTTTTCTTATGACGCCGGCGATGCTTGAATCGGCAATTCAGAAGCACCATCCAAAACTACTGATCCTGAATTCACCATCCAATCCAACCGGTCAGGCTTACGATGAAGCCATTCTGCGAACGCTCGCTGAAGTTCTGAGAAAATATCCGGATGTGACGATTTTATGGGACAATATCTATGCGCATCTGACGTACGATGGCTTTAAACATGTCGAATTGTCGAAAGTCGCCCCGGATCTGCGCGAACGCATCATCACGACCAGTGGTTTTTCGAAGAGTTTTTCGATGACCGGATGGCGTCTCGGATTTGCGATTGCAGACCCGGAGCGCATCAAAGCCATGACGACGATACAGAGCCACTCGACATCAAATGCCACGAGCTTTGCTCAGGCCGGTGCACTCGAAGCCCTCAAGCTCGACACAAGTGTTCTGGAAGAAATGCGCCAGACCTTTGCCAGACGCCGAAGCGTGATGCTCGAATGCATCGCCGGAATCCCCGGCGTTTCGTGTGTTGCCCCCAAAGGTGCATTCTACGTATTCCTGAACTGCAAGAATTACTGCAATATCGAACATGGCCTGCACTGGATTCAGAATGATCTCGATTTGGCCAAATATATCCTCGAAGAGGGCCATGTTGCCACCATTCCCGGCAGTGCATTTGGTGCGCCCGGATATCTGAGACTTTCGTTCGCGCTGGACGAGGAATCGATTCGCAAGGGAATTGGCCGTATTGCCGAAGCTCTGGACAAAGTCATGAATGAATAGGGCATTGCAGACAGGGGGAAATCCGTCTCATGATTCAGGAACGCATCGAACTGTACAAGCGCATTTCGGACTTTTTGTTTGCAGCCTTTCGCTGGGGATGCATGGACAGTCCGGCAGGTCAGGAACCCAAGCCGACGGGGCTGATGATCGATCTGCTGGAATACCAGCGTCTGAATCATCCTCTGTATGGGACATACTGTTCCATACAGGGAAGAACTGAGCGCGGTTCGTCTCTGCTGGATTATCCGCCGCTGCCTGTCGAATGTTTCAAACGGGCGGACTTGTGTCCGTTTGCGCCGGAAAAATGCGTTGCTGAGTTCCATTCGAGCGGAACGACAGAAGGCGTCCGAAGCATCCATAAGTTCTGCGATCCCGGCCTGATGCAGCGTTCGCAGATCTATGCATTTTCGATGCTGACCGGCCGCAGGATCTCCCAGCAGACCCGCATTCTGTCCCTCATGCCTTCCTATGAATCGAATCCCCACTCTTCGCTGGGGTACATGATCTCATCATTCGTCAAGGCTTTTGGAGCACCGGGTTCGGGGCATTTCTTTTCGATCGAAAAGGGACTGGACGTCGACGGGCTCTGCGCTCAAATCGAAGATGCTGCAGCACACGAAGCACCTGTTCATCTGATGGGACCTGCATTTGCGTATGTCGAACTCCTCGACAGGCTTGGAGATCGGCATTTTACCAGTGCTCCGGGAAGCTGTCTGCTCGAAACCGGCGGATACAAAGGCAAATCGCGCGAAATTCCCAGACACGAACTGCGCGACATGCTCAGCCAAAAACTGGGCATCGAACGGCGCGCGGTCTATGGGGAATACGGAATGTGTGAATTGTCCAGCCAGGCTTACGAAATCAGTGCGCTGAACACGCCGGGCGATCTTCCGGAAGAAGGACTCTTTATCTTCCCCAACTGGATGCGATGTATCCTGTTCAATCCGGAGAATATGTCGCCGGTACTGCCCGGAAACGAAGGCCAGATCGCGTTGTTCGATTTGTGCAATCTGGACAGTGCTGCATACATCCTGACCGGCGACGTCGGAACCCTGGTCAGCCTGAATGAATCGCTGCGTTCCAAAGTTCCCGGACATCCCAAATATGCGCTCAGGCTCAAGGGACGCGCCGAGAATGCCGTTCCAAAAGGATGTTCCATGGCGTGGGAGGAATGGGCCAGAAGCAGTGCCGCGCGTATGCAATAGCGCGGCAGCGCCGGCGTATTGGCCAACAGCCAATAGCGGCGCAACCATATATAACTATATGTGGTTATATGTCATACATATATTCAAATTTAAAAAATATACAAAAACAATACATCCGCATTGGATCTTGTTTGCGATCTGAGGCATAAATATAAATGAGTGTGTGCGTTTATTTGCTTCGGAGGCATCCATGAAATTACAGCGAAAAACATATTTCATCTGCATACTGTCGGTATTTGGAGCCGTTTTATCATCATGCGCCGAAACGACCTCTCCCCGGTCCTGTTCCATGAGAATAGATTGTGAGGACAGAGAGATATGCGTGAATGGCTACTGTCAGAACGATCCCTGTTATGATGGCATCAAGTCAGAAGGCGAGAGCGATGTCGATTGCGGACATGTATGCGCCAATTCCTGCGACGATGGGAAAGCATGTGTGGAAGATTCGGACTGTTTCCATCATGCCTGCGAAAAAGGGATCTGTGTCAACCGCGAAGCGGACTGCAAAGCAGTCGTCCCGGGCATGCTGTTGATCAGCGAAATACTTAACAATGCACAGGGGAATCAGAAGTTCGACAAACTGAAGACGAACCAGCAGGAATTCATTGAAATCGTCAATGTCTCGAACGACAAGCTGGCACTGAGTTCCATTTTGGTCCAGTGTGTGCGCACGGATGACGGCAGCAACAAGACCCTGACGATGCCGCTGTCGGGATGCCTCGATCCCAAAGGCACGCTTTTGCTCACGAACAAAGCCATGCCGGTTCCCAATGGCGTCGTGAGCGTTCAGGCTTTTACAGCTGCGAATCAACTGACCAATACGGCAGACTACACGTGTTCGCTGGTCGTTTCGCGCCAGAACGGTACAGATCTGGAAGTCATTCACGAAGTCACGATTGCCGGCGGAAGCTCTGCAGGCGTTTCGGATGTTCTTGAACCTCTGAATTACTCGGCTTCGGCGGTCGCACTGGCCCCGCACACGACCTATGCGGAAGAAAAGCATTCGCCGGGCTATTGTACAAATGGTGCCCTCTATATCAATGACTGCAAATCCACGTGTGACAATGGTTTGCTCGACGGCGACGAAATCGACACGGACTGCGGCGGTCGTCTGTGCAAAGCATGCAAGGTGGGGCAGGCATGCGAGGACGACACGGACTGCGAGATGAAGAACTGCCAGAATGGTACATGCGGCAAACAGTCATGTGCCGGCAATCCGGAGATTTGTCCCGAAGGCACTGTATGCGATGAAGCGACCGGAGAATGTATTTCATGTCAGGACGGGCTGATGAACGGAACTGAAACCGATGTGGACTGCGGCGGAGATACATGCGATGCCTGTCAGGATGGTTCAGCCTGTCTGGCCGATGCAGACTGTAAATCATTCAGCTGCGAAGGCGGTTTGTGCAAAGCCCTGACTGTAGCTTCCACACCTGCAGCAGCCGGAGACATCGTCATTGCCGAGGTATTCAATTATGCCAGCGGCTCCAGGGACATGTCGATGTTCGACCCCAATTCGAAGCAGAAACAGGTCGAATTCATCGAACTCGTCAATCTGAGAGATCATGCAGTTTCGCTCGATGGCCTGAAGATCCGCATCGAACGCACCGACAAAAATGCAGCCCCGATAGATGTTGATCTGCGCGGCCACATCATGCCGAATCAGGCGATGGTCGTTTCGGGTACGCCCATTGCCGGACTTCCGGATGGCGTCGGCAATCTCATTGCACTCGCCGAGAGCAATGCCCTGACCAATACCGCTGTTTATCAGTATTCACTCGTTTCGGGAGAAACCGCACTCCACACCGTGACGGATGATGCGCCCCCAAAATCGGGAAAATCCAAAACGATGCCGGCGCTGGAATACACAGCTAAATCCGATCTCGTCGATCACACAGTAGTCAATGCATCTCTGAACCAAAGCCCGGGATACTGCGCCAATGGCGCGCTCTACGTTGATCACTGCGAACTTACCTGCGAGAATGAAAAGTTCGATCTGGGCGAAACCGATGTAGACTGCGGCGGCGTATGTCTGCCGTGCGATCTGGACAAAACCTGTGTCGAAGATACGGACTGCGAGAGCAAAAACTGCGCATCGGGCAAATGCGCCCCGGCCAAATGCGAATCCGACGAAGACTGCAAGGATGCCGCATGTGACAAAAAATCCGGTGTATGCGGCGACTGCGGCAATCAGCTTCAGGACGGCGATGAAACCGACGTGGACTGCGGCGGCAAGTTCTGCGGCAAATGCGAAAAGGACAAGGCCTGCGAGGAAGCATCGGACTGCCTGACCGACGAATGTACCGGCGGCAAATGTACCGGAACGATCAATCCGACAGCGACACCCGCTAATATCCTGATTAACGAATTCATGGCCGCAGAAGATACAACTCAGTCTTCAACGTCCTTCTTCACGATCAACGGCGAAAAAATCAAGGAATGCAAATTCATTGAGGCCATCAACGTAAGCAGCGGCAAACTGACCCTGGATGGCTGCTCTCTCGTGGTCAAGCGCACGGATACGGAGAAACCTCTCAACCAAACACCTCTAAACGGTACACTGCCAGTCAATGGCGTTATTGTGGCGCATGCATGCGCCGCAGAAACACTGCCTCTGCCGGAAGGAACGCTCGAATTCAAACTCTCGACGACCAATATCGCCCAAAGCGGAACTTACGAAGTCTATGTTTTGTGCGGAGAAACAGAGGGAACACATCTGATCTCAGCCAAAGCGACCAAAGGGACCTCAATGAATCTGGTCAAGGATCTGGACAGCTCAGATCCCAACCTCATTCCGCATACATCCGTCCAGGGCTCTGTTGCGGTAGCCTCCCCCGGTTATTGCGCCAACGGAGGCCTGTTCAGCGAGGGCTGCAAGACCCACTGCGAAAACAGCATCAAGGATGAAGACGAAACCGACGTGAACTGCGGCGGCGCGCTCTGCGACAAATGTGCGATCGGCAAAAAATGCGTGAATGCCTCGGACTGTGAATCGGATTACTGCAATGATTCAAAAGTCTGTGCTGTAAAAGGCTGCACCGCAGATAAAGATTGTGACGGATATTGCCACCAGACCGCATGCTATTCCTGCGAAGACAATGCAAAGAATGGCGACGAAACGGACGTGGACTGCGGCGGTACGCACTGCGGCAAATGCGAGGAAGGCAAATCCTGCAAACAGAATGAAGACTGCGATACAGGCAAATGCGGCACCAGTGGAAAATGTGAAAAAACCACTGTAGTGAGTAGTGTTGATCCCAACCTGCTGGTTATCAACGAGATTTTTGATTCCGGAAGCAGAAGCCCGGAATTTGAGCTCAATGGTAAACAGAAAGCTTGTGAATTCATTGAAATCGCCAATCCAACAAATAGCGCGATAACACTGGATGGCATCACACTTGAACTTAGAAAAAAGGATGACAGCACCAAAAATATTGCCATCCCACTCAGCGGAACACTTCCCCAAAAGAACCTGCTCATCATCAATAACTGCAAAACGACAACAGAAACAGAGCTGGAGCTTCCAAACGATGCCGTATCATTCCCCTATAATAAGGATAAAATGCTTACGGGAACCTGGACTTACGACATCGCGCTTGTAACCTCGACAAAAGAATCAATTCAGATAAAAGATCTGAAAATAAACAGCATCGTGAACTCTTCCTACAATCGTTCTGTCGACTTCTCCAAAGACAGCGATATGGACAAGACGACGACGCTGATGTCTGAACATCCGCAAGCATTTAAGTACTTTGCATCCCCCGGTTACTGTGCCAACGGTGCCCTGTTCAGCGAGGACTGCAAGACCCACTGCGACAACAGCGTCAAGGATGTGGACGAAACGGATGTGAACTGCGGCGGAGAACTCTGCGGCAAATGCGCCGATGGCAAGAACTGTCTGGCGAATGCGGACTGCAGCAGCGACAAATGCGTTGGCGGCGTCTGTGTGGAGAACCAGCAGAATCACTGCGAGAATACCACCCAGGATGCCGACGAATCTGACGTAAACTGCGGCGGCGCGGATTGCAGCAAGTGCGAAAACGGCAAGAAATGTCTGACTAACGCAGACTGCGCGAGCAATATTTGCGATGGCAGCATTTGTGTGGAAAGCTTGAACCACTGCGAAAATAGCATCCAGGATAAGGACGAATCCGACATCGACTGCGGCGGCGCGGATTGCAGCAAATGCGCCAATGGCAAAGTCTGCACGAGCAATGCGGACTGCGAGACCGGTGAGTGCAGTGGCGGCATATGCATGGGCAGCATCGGCAAAACCGCTTCTGTTTCGGATATCCAGATCAACGAATTCATGGCCGCCGAAGATACGACGCAAGCATCCACTTCCTTCTTCACTATCAATGGCGAAAACGTCAAGGAATGTAAATTCATTGAAGCTGTCAACGTGAGCAGCGACAATCTGATGCTTGATGGCTGCGCACTCAACGTTAAACGCACAGATGTCGAAAAGCCAATTAATTCAACGAAACTGAGCGGCACACTGCCCGCCAAAGGCGTCATCGTCGCACATGCATGTTCCGCAGGAACCCTGCCATTACCGGCAGGAACGCTCGAGTACAAACTCTCGACGACCAATATTCCCCAGACCGGAACTTACGAAGTCTACGTTACATGCGGCGAAACTGAAGGAACGCATCTGATCTCCGCCAAAGCAACGAAAGGCACCTCGATGAATCTGAAAAATGATTTAGACAACTCGGATTCGACCCTCATTCCGCACACCTCCGTCACAGGTTCTGTTGCCGTTGCATCCCCCGGCTACTGCGCCAACGGCAAACTTTTCAGCGCGGACTGCAAATAATTATTTTTGTGTGCCGCGGGCTATTTCGCTAAAAAGCGAAATACGCCCTGCGGTGTGCGCCTATTGCATACGGCGCACAATTTTTATCATTTAAACCATCAACAACAGCACAGACGTTCCATGAAACGTCTCTCTGCAACATCTGACGACATTCTCATTCATCCCAATAAATAGCGCATTCGGAGGCAATTTTATGAAAAGACAAGCCCTGTTATTCTTCAGTCTTTGTGCAGCCCTTGGCTTTACGGCAGCCGGCTGCGGCGACAGCAACGGTCCCAAATCATGCAGCCTGAGTTCAGATTGCAACGACCCCGGCAAATCCGACTATTTCTGCGATCAGGCAACATCGACCTGCGTGCGCTATTTGCCGGCTCACTGCTCCGATGGCCAGACCAACGACGGCGAAACCGACGTGGACTGCGGCGGAACATGCGTTACGGATGCCGGAAATGCGGGTTCGGCCAAAGTCTGCGGCAATGGCAGCGTCTGTGCCGGAAATGATGACTGTTCCTCGAAAAATTGCGTCAGCAACCGCTGTGCGGCACTGAGCTGCGATCCCAAGAATGATACCTGCCCCAAAGACAACAACGGCAAATGCGATGCCGCAAGCGGACTCTGTATTTCGTGCGCCGATGCTGCCAAAAACGGCACCGAAACCGATGTTGACTGCGGCGGAAGCTGCCCCCAGAAATGCGCCGCCGGAAAAGCTTGTGCGAGCGGAACCGACTGCGAAAAAGGCGTCTGCGAAAACAGTATTTGTTCGGATGTCGAACTCAAGCAGGATCCTTCGGCACTTTTGATCAACGAATTCATGGCCGCCGAAAATGCAACTGCCTCATCACAGGTATTCTTCCCCTACAACGGCGATAACATCAAACAATGCAAATTCGTCGAAATCGTCAATACCACCACTCAGCCGGTATCGCTCGAAGGCTGCATTCTCAAGGTCAAACGCACGGATACCGAAAAAACGAGCGAAACCCCACTGACCGGCGTCATCACAGCCAAAGGTGTGCTCGTCGTCCACAACTGCGATAATTTGCCGCTTCCTTCGGCGGTTTCTTCGATGAAACTTGAGCAGCCCAAAAATATCGCTCAAACCGGAGTTTACGAAGTGTTCATCGCCTGCGGCGAAGCCGAAAGCAAACACGTCACAGCCGAAAAAGCCGAAAAAGGTTATTCGATGAACCAGCCCGAAGATCTTGTTTATGATGAAGCCCTGATTTCTCATAAAGATGCTACCGGAAATGACAGCGGAGCACCCGCATCTCCGGGATACTGCGCCAACGGCGGGGATTTGCTCAACGGCTGTTCAAATACATGCAATAACGGACAAAAGGACGACGGCGAGAGCGACGTGGACTGCGGCGGAAACTGCAAAGCATGCGCCGCCGGCAAAGCATGCAATGACGGAAAGGACTGCCAGTCCAAGGCATGCGAAGACAATGTCTGCATGGAGGTGAACAATGCCTGCCTGAATGGAGAGAAAGACGGCGACGAATCCGATGTGGACTGCGGCGGAAGCTGCCCGAAAAAATGCGCTGCAGGAAAAGCCTGTGGCCAGAACAGCGACTGTGGTTCCAATATCTGCGAAGACAAAGTCTGCGCCGACAGCTGCCATAATGATAAGAAAGACGGCGACGAAACGGATGTCGACTGCGGCGGAAGCTGCAATCCATGTGGAATCAATCAAAAATGCGAAGAGAACTCGGACTGCACAACCAAGAAGTGCAAAGGCAATGTCTGTGTCGAAGGCGGCGGTGAAGGCAAAGAAGCAGATCCCAGTGATCTCATTATCACCGAGTTTATGGCTGCCGAAGACAAAACTAAGTCCTCGACTTCCTTCTTCACCATTAATGGCCCCAACGTCCAGGAATGCAAATTTATCGAAGTCGTCAACATGGGCGATGAGACCATGTCGCTGGACGGCTGCAGCATCATTATCGAACGTACGGACAGCGAAAAAACGCCCAACACCACACCACTGAGCGGTGATCTGGAACCCAGAGGCGTAATCGTTGCGCACGCCTGCGAGGAAAACATGCTGCCGCTTCCCGAAAATACGCTTGAGTTCAAGCTCTCCACAACCAGTATCGCCCAAACCGGCACTTATGAAGTATATGTCCAATGCAATGAAGAAGATGGTGTTCACATTGATGTTCCCAAAGCCACCAAAGGCACATCGATGAATCTGGCCAGCGACTTCGAGGACAAGAATGAAACGATGATTCCGCACACAGAAGTTCCAGGCTCCATCGCCGTTGCATCGCCCGGCTACTGCACCAACGGCGGTTTATATAAGGAAGACTGCCAGACGCACTGCAGCAACACCAAACAAGATGAGGACGAAACCGACGTGGACTGCGGCGGCAAGGGATGTCCCAAATGCAAGGACGGCAAAGCCTGCGACGGTGACGATGATTGCCAGTCCGGCAAGTGCGAAGATGATATCTGCGTCGAGAATCCGGATAAACCAGAGTGTTCAAAGGATGCAGAGTGCGGTGAAGGCAAGAAATGCAATACCAAAGAAGGGAAATGCTATACACCATCCGATGACGAACCCACCTGTGAAGACAAAACGCAGAATGGCAACGAAACCGACAAGGATTGCGGCGGTGATGCATGCGATCCCTGCGAGGAAGGCCAAAAATGCAAAAAAAATTCAGACTGCAGCACCCAAAAGTGCGAAGAGGACATCTGTGTCGCTTCCAGTACAGATACCTGTTCGAATAAGACAAAAGATGGCGATGAAACCGACAAGGACTGCGGCGGAAGCTGCCCTAAATGCAAAGAAGGCCAAGAATGCAAAAAAAATTCAGACTGCGAAACGGGCAAATGCGGCGACAGCAAAAAATGTGAAAAAGCAGATGTTGTCGTCGATACCGCTGCAACCAAGGATTTGCTGATCAACGAATTCATGGCAGCAGAGGACAAAACTCAGAGTTCGAAATCTTTCTTCACCATCAATGGCGAAAACGTAAAGGAATGCAAGTTTATCGAAGCTGTTAACATTGGTAAAAACAAACTCACTCTGGATGGATGTTTTCTCGTAGTTAAACGCACGGATGCCGAAAAACCACTCACTGAAACGAAACTGGAGGGGACCCTTCCCGTCAATGGCGTTGTTGTAGCGCATGCATGCGAGGCAAATGCGTTACCGTTGCCAACAGGAACGCTGGAATTCACGCTCTCACCAAACAATATTGCCCAAGGTGGTGCTTATGAAGTCTACGTCCGATGCGGTGAAACAGAGGGAACTCATTTCATCTCGCCTGCTGTTGATACGAAAGGTGGAGACAAAGGCAAGTCGATGAATCTGAGCAAAGACCTTGATAGCTCAAACAAAACCTTCATCCTCCATACGGAAGTTGCCGGCTCCATTGCCGTTGCCTCCCCCGGTTACTGCGCCAACGGCGGAAAATTCAGCGAAGGCTGCAAAGCAGGCGATACGCCCCAGCCGCCCGAACAGCCCAAAGCATGCAATACAAAATCCAACCCATGCCCAGGTACACATATCTGCACCGGTCTCGATGACGACAACAACGGTTACTGCATGAAGAAATGCACCAAAGATACGGATTGTTCTGGAGGCTACTGCTTCATGACTTATGATAATAATAACTTTTGCACATCCTGCTCCGACGGCATCCAGACCGGCACTGAAATCGACGTCGACTGCGGAGATAATGGCGATGACATCAATAAAACCACCAAATGTGACAGATGTACGTCTGGCAAAAAATGTTATAGCAACGCAGATTGCAAATCCGGAATCTGTAGTGATGGAACCCCTGTGGGCACCTGCAAATAGTTAATCATTCAATTCCATCCCAACGAAGCCGCCGATTCCGGCGGCTTCGTGCGTTCTTGGGATATCTGTGATGAACCGCTTATAAGAGATGAACCGCAAAACTCCTGTGCTTTCATGTAACTGTTCAGCCACCTTATCTTGAGAGCAATATCTTGCTGTTATTGTAATGATTCCGAATGCCAATGGGGCTTCATCACCATCGCTGCGCCGCCATGGACGGCGGCGAGAGGCGAGGGAGGCATGTCCAGGGATGGACATTCGACCCGCAACTGCGTCAGCACAAAAAGCGTGCGGGGGTTGTAGGGGGTGTTCACAATCGAACACCCCCTGCCGCGCAAGCGAAAAAACAAGCCCACGCGCTGCAAAGCGCGAATATAGATATGTTGCTTTCTGTGTAATGAAATAACAAGGGCTGAATAGTAACGCTTTCATTCTTGCGGACAGATAAAAAACTGTTCTGATTCAAAATAATTCGTTAAGCTGTCACATGGTTGTGTATGGAATTGAATATAAAAATTTAACAATAACATAAGGAGTCAGAATCATGCCAGTCAGCGCAAAACGCAAAGCTGTTCCGCGAAAGCCAACGCCTCGCGAAAAATCAAAAGCAGACAAGGTCGTCGAAAAAGGCATGGCCTTCGTCAATAACCAAAACCCCTACTGCTACGGCGGCAGCGGCGATATGCTCTGCAAAAGCGCCAAATCCAAGGTCGAGTACTATAAAAGTAAATTTGGAGATGCCTCCAACTGGGATCACATTCTCGGCGACGACAAGGATGACAATGGCCGCAACTGGAAATGGACGCTCAGCGAGGAATCGACCAAATACAAGCTGGTCGACTGTTCGGGACTGACGCGCTATTGCTATCAGGAAATAGGAGTCAATTTAGACCATTACTCCGAAAGCCAGAATACTTACGGCCAAAATTCGGGCAAGAAAGTTGATATGAGCCAAGCCAAACCGGGCGATTTGCTTTGGAAACAAAACCATTGCGGACTCGTCGGACCGGATGGAAAAACCGCCATCGAAGCCAAAGGCTGGAAATGGGGATGTACTTATGACCGCTCCATTACCAAGTTTACCAACTGCTATCACCTGACCGGTGATGAATATACCGGACAGACAGATCCCGAACAACCTGAACAACCCGAACAACCAGGCCCCGGCGATACTCCTGCTGACGGAAACCTTCTGACAGCAGCCCAGGCACGAAGTGCCATTATCTTCAACAAGCAGAATGCCCAGGATATTTGTACAAAGATCCAGGAACTCGTCGGTGTCACACCGGATGGTTCGTTTGGCAATGAGACGGTTCAGGCCATCGCCCGCTGGCAGAAAAGCAAAAACATCGAAGCCGACGGAATGTTCGGCAATATCTCAAGAGCTACCGCAGGATGGGGTTCATCTGCACCTCTGGGCGGAGCCCCTGCAGCTGGAGGATCTACAGGTGCCAACACAGGCAGCATCCAGCTGACGACATCACAGATTCAATCCGCGCTCTCCTACAACAAACGCAACAACCAGTCGATCTGCAAAAAGATTCAGAACCTCGTCGGCGTCACGCCCGACGGCCTCTTCGGGGCTATCACCATCAACGCCATTGCCAGCTGGCAGCACCAAAAGGGCCTGACGCCGGATGGCAAATTCGGTCCACAATCCAAGGCCGCAGCCGGTTTCTAAACCATGCAAAAAATCCCGCGCACCATGACGCGGGATTTTTTTATATGAAGAAAGCTCATTACCAGGAATAAATAGACAAAAAACTGTTCTGATTCATATTATTTCGTTAAACTGAAATACGGCAGTGAACGGTAAATGAACGATAACATAACGATAATATAAGGAGTCAGAATCATGCCAGTCAGCTCGAAATCCAAAGGTGCCCCAAGGAAACCGACGCCGCGCGAAAAGACCAAAGCCGACAAAATCATGGCCAAAGCCATGACAATCGTCAACAACGAAAATCCCTACTGCTACGGCGGCAGCGGCGCCATGCTCTGCAAAAAGAACAAATCCAAGGTCGAGTCCTACAAGGCCAATGGCGGTACAAAATCCAACTGGGATCACATCCTCGGCAACGACAAAGATGCCAAGGGCCGCAACTGGAAATGGACGCTCAGCGAAGAATCAACCAAATACCTACTCCTCGACTGTTCAGGATTCACGCGCCTCTGCTACAAAGAGGCAGGTATTGATTTGTCGCACAGCTCCAAATATCAGAATTCGTACGGCCAAAAATCAGGCACCAAAGTTCCGATGAGTCAGGCCACACCAGGCGATTTGCTCTGGAAAGAAGGACACTGCGGTCTCGTCGGGCCCGATGGCAAAACCGCTGTCGAAGCCAAGGGCTGGAAATACGGATGCACGTATGACCGCTCCATTACAAAGTTCACCAACTGCTATCACCTGACCGGTGATACTTATACCGGAGAAGGCGGCGAGAACCCAGGCGACGCCCCGGGTCCGGGCGACAATACGGAAGGAAATCTTCTTTCGGCATCCCAGGCCCGTACCGCAATCATTTACAATAAGAAAAAAGCCCAGGATATCTGCACACAGATTCAGACTCTCGTCGGTGTTACCCCCGATGGATCTTTCAGTAACGAAACAGTCCAGGCCATTGCGCGATGGCAAAAGAGCAAAAACCTCGAAGTCGACGGAAAATTCGGCAAAGACTCAAGAGCTGCCGCAGGATGGGGTTCATCTGCACCTCTGGGCGGAGCCCCTGCAGCAGGAGGATCTACAAGTGCCAACACAGGCAGCATCCAGCTGACGACATCACAGATTCAATCTGCGCTCTCCTATAACAAACGCAACAACCAGTCGATCTGCAAAAAGATTCAGAACCTCGTCGGCGTCACGCCCGACGGTCTCTTCGGTGCCATCACCATCAACGCCATTGCCAACTGGCAGCACCAAAAGGGCCTGACGCCGGATGGCAAATTCGGCCCACAATCCAAGGCCGCAGCCGGTTTCTAAACCACACAGCATAAATCCCGCGCACCATGACGCGGGATTTTTCATATCAGGATACCCAAATGAACAAACTCATAAAACTCCTCGCAATATGTGCTGCGGTATCATTGTGCGGCTGTGATAATGATACTGACGTTACCATCCCCACCACCGGAGAAGACACGCATCTGCCGCATGTAACCCCCGAAGACTCCGATTCATCAACCCCCAAAACCTGTAAGGATGAATGTACGGAGAATCAGACTGAGTGTGACGACGAAAGCACGCTCAAAAAATGCACCAAAAGTGATGACGGATGCTGGGAGTGGACGACCAAAACCTGCCCCCAGAATACCATCTGTACCAATGGTAAGTGCAAACATCAGGCGAACTCCGAATGCCAGGACGAATGCACGGAAAATGACGTTCAATGCGACGGAGATACCGCACTCAAAACATGCAAAGCCGACGAAAATGGCTGCTTAAAATGGGTCTCCGAAAACTGCCCCAAAGACACCACATGTTCCGAAAATGAGTGC
>JAFRYG010000095.1 GCA_017441205.1 Pseudomonadota bacterium | reverse complement strand
GTCATCGTCGTCTTCGTCCTCGTCGATCACTTTGTCATAGACGTCGTTGGTTTCTTCGATGAATGAGTCGATGTCCTCTTCAATGGCATCTTCGACGAGCCAGGTATCGAGATATTCATTGGTAAAATCAATGACTTCGTCGTCGAGACCGCTTCGATTCAGTCCCTTTCTCATACCTGTAAGAAGGGAACGAAGGTTATTGGCATGCTTTGCGGGATCATCCTCATCGAGAATTTTAAAGATTCTGTCGAGTGCTAGTTTGATATGCATTGCGAATCCTTCTCGCCAATGGCGAATTATGAGTAATCCAGGGAAGAGAAACGGGAGAATTCCTGACCGGAACCGGATTGTGAATGTCGCCGTGCCAGCCATGCCTGAAGCCAGCGTGCATCGACGAACCATTCCATCTGCAGCTCTCCGTCATCGAGTTCGTGGGCTATTTCGTAAACGCAGCCGGGGTAATTATCCAGATATTGCGAGGGAAACTCCAGCTCTCTCTCATCGATTTGAAACATCCTGCGTCCCAGGGATTCATCAATGGCCAGAAGCGCGGCGCATCGCGACATGATTTCCGATGATATGGCAAAAAGTACCTCGGCAGTATCCGGGGCATTGTCAGATGCGCGGCAGATCATGCATCGTTTGGGCAAAACCCCGATCCCGATTCGATAATCCTCGATTTGGGATGCAGAAAACCGCAAAGGTGCGACGTAAATATCGAAGGGTTTTGCGTTTAGGAAAGGGCGCGTGCTGGTTTCCGGGACGTGTGTAATCCACAGTCGGCGTCCGCCATCGACGGGTTCCTGTCTTCGCGCGAGCGTTTCGAAACGCCGATCGAGCGCGGCGAGGACTGACGGCTGCGGCAGTTCGGTAAAATAGAGTCGGAGATCCATTGTATTCTGGATGAGAATCCGACTCATATCGTGGATATGAGCCGGATTTTGCGGCACAAAAATTTGCCGCGCCGGACGTTTTGGCTGCGTCCGGAGGTCATGTGATTACTTGACGGCAGGACGAATTCCCATATAGAGGCCGGGTGCACTCCAGACTTTCCAGTGATCGCCGTCTTTGACGAGGGTGATCTGGCGTGGTGAATCGGCACCGGAGCTCTTGAGCCAGACATTCCAGGTGGTGGGATCCATGCCGGCCTTGGAATCAGTCACGGTGATTTCGCAGTTGTTCACGTCGGCTTTGTAATTGTTTTCGGGGGATGAACCTGCGCAATAGGAGCGCTGGATTTCCGGCTGATTCTTGATGCGATCGACCATCGTGGAATGCGCGGCATTGCGTTCAAAATCCTTGGGAAGTCCCTTCATCAGGGCGAGGAAAATGTCGCGTCCAAGGGCGCGGGTAGATGCATCCTGATACAGGAATGCGGCTTCCAGCCACAGTTTTGCAGCACCTTCCGGTGTGGTCGCTTCCTTTTCATATCTGGCGTTGTACTCAGCCATGTCTGCCGGAAGTTTTGCCATTGCAACACTGCCGAAGGCAAAAGTTGCACAGGCTGCAAAAGCCAAACACGTAAAAATTCGGGACAGTTTCATGTGTTTTCTCCTTTCTGGACGAGCTGCCGACAGGCAGCCGCAAATCATGAAATGGTTTATAATTCATAACTCATGCCTAAAAAAGGGATTTTGATTATTTATTTTGTTTCTTTTTAAGTTGTGAGTTGTGAGTTGTGAGTTAGGAAGAGATAGAGACGTGTCGTGACACGTCTGTACTTGTGAGTTGGGGGTTGTGAGTTGTGAGTTGTGAGTTAGGAAAGATAGAGACGTGTCGCGACACGTCTGTACTTGTGAGTTGGGGGTTGTGAGTTGTGAGTTAAGCAAACCGAAGGGCCCTTCTGAAGCTGAGATGCCAAAATCTTCAAAAGCCATAAGATATAAGCCACAAGCTAAAAACCTCCGGGCGCCAAACTCAAAGCTCCAGGTTCATAACGATTATGCTTGCAAAATATCGTCAATAGCATAAGTAAATGCCGCCATTTCAGAGTCTTCATGTCGAAGATCCAAGATACAATAAGGAATTCCTATGCTGCGCGGATGTTATGATGCCCTCCTTGAGCGTTTTCTTCGTTATGTTAAGATCGATACACAGTCGGATCCGGAAAGCACGACTTATCCTTCGACTGCCAAACAGTTCGATTTGCTGCGTCTGCTCAAATCGGAATGCGAGAGTCTGGGACTCAAAAATGTCGAACTCGACAAATATGGTTATGTGACGGCCACTTTGCCTTCGAATGTCGATCACGATACCAGGACCGTCGGTTTCATCGCGCACGTCGATACTTCGCCTGAAGTCAGCGGGGCCAATGTCAAACCGATTGTTCATAAGAATTATCAGGGACAGGATATCGTTCTGCCGGATCGCAACGATATCGTTCTGAGACCCGACGAACTTCCCGAACTGAAAAAGCAAATCGGCAATGATATCATTACCGCATCGGGAACGACTTTGCTCGGTGCAGACAACAAAGCCGGTGTTGCAGCCATCATGACTGCGATGGAGTACCTGATTCAACATCCCGAAATCAAGCACGGCGACATCCGCATCGGCTTCACTCCCGATGAGGAAATCGGCGGCGGAACGGATTATTTCGATATCGCCAAATTCAATTGCTACTGTGCCTATACCGTCGATTCTTCGTCACGCGGAATGCTCGATACCGAGACGTTCAGCGCCGATGCCATGACCATCACGTTTGAAGGCATCAATACGCATCCGGGCGATGCCTATCATAAGATGATCAACGCGATTAAACTCGTTTCGGAGTTCGTCGAACGTCTTCCCAAAGATACGCTTTCGCCGGAAACGACGCGCGAACGCGAGGGCTTCGTTCACCCCACGGACATCAAGGCTGGCGTCGATTCAGCTTCCATTCAGTTCATTCTGCGCGACTTCGATGCGGATAATCTCGTCACTCAGCGCAAATTGCTTCTCGATTTGGCCCAGAAAACTGTCGATGCCCATCCCGGATCGAGCTTTTCCTACGAACACAAGGAGCAGTATCGCAACATGAGTTCGGTACTTGCTCAGTTCCCGGACGTCTCCGAGACTGCCGAACGTGCAATTCGCGAAGCAGGTCTTGAGGTCGTCAAGATGGCCGTTCGCGGCGGAACGGACGGTTCCCAGCTCTCTCTGCACGGATTGCCAACCCCCAATCTCTTTGCCGGTGAACAGAATTATCACTCTCGCTATGAGTGGGTGAGTATGCAGGATATGCTCAAATCTGCCGAGGTTATCGTTCGAATTGCCGGAATCTGGGCGGAATAATAATATTGATATTGTGGGCAGACCGCTTTTGCGTAAACGCAATACGCGGTCTCTGGCGCGTCCTATTGGCTGTTGGCCAATACGGTCGCGCTTTTTTTTATTATTTTAACAGCAGCGGGGACTTGCGCTGCGGTGGTGTAAGAATCAGCTTTTTTCTGTTCTTTTGCTCATTCAGAATGAGGGAATGCTTTTTAGTATTGGAAGATTTGTCGGTATTTCCCACCCATGTCGTCAACAATAACGGTGTTTTGGGACTCTTGGGAAGCATCAATTCGTAATCCGAACTGCCGGAATTATCAGGAATCATGTGTTTGCGCGCATTTTCCGGGGACATGACGACTTCGGTGCGGCTGCTGTCGGTGCACTGGTTGTGCTGGAATCTGGCATTCGAAACACAGCTGTTGATGCAAATCTTATTGTTTTCCGATACCGTCGTGCAAAGCTTGCTGCAGCCGGAGTGAATGGCATTGGTCATGGCCTTGAGAGCAGTAGATGCCTTCTGCGTCGTTTGAATGGATGCCCCCTCGTATTCGAGTGTAAGCGTGCATTCAAACGCATCGTCATCGGCCAGTACCGCCGAAGGAACCAGCATGAGCATGACAAATAAAGAGAGGAAAAATACTGTGGGTTTCATGTTTTGTCATCTTTCGGAATAATGGTTTCCGGAGAGGTCTGAATGGTCGAGAATTGTATGAAATTGGAGACGGCAATTCCAACGGGGTTATCATCTTCATCATAAATCTCGAACTCGAAGCGCATGAGATACTTTCCTGTTGGAATAATAGTGTAGAATGGTGCATCGGGCCAAATTTTTGTATGAACATTTCCCCAGGTTGTGGCGAGTATGGGAATCGTAATATCTTTTGATGTACCGACCGGGAGGGAGAGGACGTTCTTGGTGCCGGGACCGGTAGATTCGCCGTATGCAATATCGATATTTGCCCAATAGAGCGGCTGTTTTTCATCAAAAGAATATATATACAAACTCGCAGTTCCCCTGGCCGGCAGATGTGAATCCGATATGTTTATTATTGAAACATCGACGGCAGCTGCGATCGAATCCCTCCAAATCGGAAAGCGATTTCCAAGGGTAATTTTCATACTTTGAGTCAGCCGTTCGATCGGAACATCGCCCTGGGGCGCTTTGTGCCGCCAGGAAGATGCAGCATCCTGAATATCAAATTTTTGTGCATCATCATCCGGTGCAGAAGCATGACAGCCGACAAGAAAAGAAGATAAAACTGCAACCAATATTAAATGTTTCATAGACTGGAACAATAGAAAAAAGGCCCCGTGAATGCGGGGCCATCGATGATTGAAAGTGTGAATTATTTAACCTTTGCTTTGGCCTGTGCATTGTTGGGATCAATCTCGAGAGCCTTTTGATAGGCAGCCTGGGCATCGCCGGCCGAACCGGCTTTTTCCTTCAGATTCCCAAGATAGACATAACAATTTGCTGTTTTGGATATTTTGCATGATTTTTCGGCATCATTGGCTGCCAGAGCGAGTTTTCCCTGGCGTTCATGGACCTGAGCTGAAAGCTGCCAGGCTCTTGCATTGCCGGAATCCTGTTTGGTTGCCTGTTCGCACAAAGTCGCTGCGGTATCGAGGTCTTTTTTGGCCATGGCCTGTGAAGCATCCGCAAGGAGTTTTGCCGTAGGCACTGCGCCGCTGGGTTTAGGTGCAGCGGGCTTTGTTTCAGCAGCTTTTGCTGCTTCAGCAGCTTTCGCAGCTTCAGCAGCTTTCGCAGCTTTTTCGGCTTCAGCTTTTGCCTGTGCCGAAGCCTTGGCTTTTTCCTGAGCTTCTTTGATCGAAGGCGGTGCAGTTACTTCTTCTTTTGCCTGTGCCGAAGCCTTGGCTTTTTCCTGAGCTTCCCTGATCGAAGAGGGGGCTGCTGTTTCTTCTTTTGCCTGTGCCGAAGCTTTAGCTTTTTCCTGAGCTTCCCTGACTGAAGGGGGGGCAGCTACTTCGGTGTTGGCGCTGTTGGATTTCGTGTCTGCGACAGGAGGATTGTTTTGAGCAACGACCGTATCGGTTGTTCCGGCAGATTCAGGCTTGATGACTTTTACTTGCGTTGGGGTCGTTGGCTCCTGAACGGGCGCAGGTGGTTGTGGTGTCGTATCTGCTGCGGGGGCAGGGACTGTCGTCGGCTGCGGCGTGTTGGCTGCCACTGCGACCGGGGCTGTTTCCGGGACCTGCTGGGCAACAGCAGCATCCGGATTGACCTGTGCATCCGGGGTTTCCTGAGTTTCCGGCACTTCCGGGGCTGCTTGCGCAGCATCTTTGGCATCGGCGAGTCGGGTTCCTTCGTTGGCAATTGAATTCAGACGCGTTTCGTAAGCGATCTGTTCATGTCGCGATTCTTCGAGAGAAAGCCCAAGACCGGTAACTTGTTTATTGCGATCCAATCGTTCGATGGATTCATAAATCTGGGTGAGCTCTGTCCATTTTCCGAGTTGGGTTTTGAGTTCCGGAACCATGGCTTCGGCTTTGGCAAGTGCTTCAAGCTGAGCTTTCATCAAAGAGGTTTGCTTTGTATCTGCGCAGTTCTGCATCTGTTCTTCGGCTTCCGGGCTTGCCTGATCGATGGCCAGTGTGCACTCCGCATAGGCTGCATCGATGGGAGCCTGTAATGCTGAAAAATCCAAAGGATTGTCAATGTCTTCAGATTTTTTAGTGCTCTTGAGGGCTTCGTCTGCCTGCTTTTTAAGGGCAGCAATGAAGTTATCCCGGCATTGTTTGATGCGGGTCTGATCGAGGTTTCCGTTTCGCATTTCAGCAAAGAGTTTGGCTGCATTTTCGCGCGCTTCCGGTGTGCCTTGTGCGAGATACTGTTCGAACTGCTCGATTTTGGGCGTCCAATCATCTGTCTGCGCAATCTGCTGAGGTTCGCCGCCCGGATGTTTGGTCAGATATATGGCGATGCATGCAATGGCGAGAAGCATACAGGCAATGAGTGCAATGAGAATGACCTTGCGTTTTTTGTCATTCGCCGGCTGTGCTTCATCAAACCAGTCGATGTCATCATTCGAATCAGCGGAATCCATGTCATCGCTGCTGTCATTGCTGTCGGTATCTGCTGCGAATGATTTGGCTTCTGCTGCAGCTTCATCCTTCTTGTCATCCTGTGTATCCTTGCTGGAATCTGCAGGTTGAGCGGATGATTGTGCGGGCGCAGTTTCTTCTGTTTCTTCGTCCAATTTATAGCCGCCGGTGACTGTCATGACGGGTACTTTGCTGTATGCCGGCAACTTGGATTGAGCATCGGCAGGATGGATTTCCGTCTCTGACAGGACGATTTCGTTCTGTGGTTCAAAGGACCGGCGACGGCGTTTGGTGCGTCGCATTTCCATGTTATTGGAGACAGAGATAACGTCACCGCGGGCAAGATCATCCGCATCTTCTTGTTTTTTGCGGCCGATGCGTTTGTGTGGTTTGGGCGTTTCTTCTGTTGTCGCATGTCCCAGTGTCACGTCAGCCAGAATCGCGCCATGGTTTGATGCATCATCTGCAGCTTTCTTATCTTCAGATTTTTCCTCGGATTTATTTTCAGATTTTTCTTCGGATTTATTTTCGGCTTCCTTCTTATCTTCGGAATCCTTCTTATCTTCGGAATCCTTCTTATCCTCAGATTTGTTTTCGGCCTCTTTCTTATCTTCGGATTTTTCTTCAGAATCTTTCTTATCTTCAGATTTGTTTTCGGCTTCTTTCTTATCTTCGGATTTATCCTCAGTTTCTTTCTTGGCTTCGGATTTATCTTCGGAATCCTTTTTATCTTCAGATTTGGACTCGGATTCTTTCTTATCTTCGATATCTTTTTTGTCTTCGGCTTTTTGGGAGGCTTTGACGTCGAGATCTGCTTTACTGCTCAGTGCTGAGCTCTCCAGTGCTTTATCATCCGTCGAGGGCAGTTTGATATCGCTCAAATCGCCGAGGATATCGGAGAAAAGATCGCCGCTGTCCTTGGTGTTTGTCTGGAAAAACGGCTTCGGCATTTCCTGGGTCGGGGAGGCCTCGAAAGGATCCATTTCGGTGGTGACGGCACGATCGAGCATATCGGTCAGAGCTGTTCTTTCGAGACTGTCCCCAACCAGATCGGCAAGATCATCCCAGGTTGCTTTTTCTACGACAGTGCGTTCGGGATCGGTGCCGTGGCGCGTGGTTTCGATCGCTTCCGTTTCTCGTTTGATTTCTTCCCACGTACCGCCGTCCATTGGACTGAGGGCATAGGGAGATGGGGCATTTTTTGAGATGGTTACAGGCTTTTCGGCACCTGATAACAGGCGTTCCGCGAGCGAAGTGGAGAGGGTGTCGGCATTTTCGTCGATTTCGTCGTGGATGCTCAGAAGGGCAGTGATGAATGCTCGGACAGTCTGGAACCGGACGCCCGAAGTTCCCAACATGGAGGCGACAAGTAGATCTGCAAAATCGTCACTCAGACGCAGGCTTGGAGCCTGCAGGCGGATATCATTGATTTCACCTTTGACGCGGGCTTCCATGCGATCGGACATGGAACCGGAACCGGTGGACTGTGTGAGCAGGCAGCATGCTGCGGCGCCGCAGCTATAGACGTCACTGTTGGCTTTGGGGTCTTCGCCGCGGGCAATTTCCGGTGACATGCAGTCGATGATTTCGCTGAATATTTCGGGATGATCATCGCGTAGTTCCTGGAAATGCTCGCCTCTGAGAATGCTCCAGAAGCCGACATCATGCAAACGCACGCGGCCGCCATTGTCGAGGATGATGTTGGAAAGCGCAATATTGCCGCTGATCATCTTCTGGCCGTGGATATCCTTGATGGCGCGCAGCAGCTGATAGAGGAGTTCTGCGACATCGGCTTCACTCAGGCTGAGCTTCATTTCGAGGATGTCTTTGAACGATCGTCCTGGGATATAGGGATGTGCACTGTACAGCGTGCCGTCTTCGAACCAGTCGTAATCAGCAACCGGGATGCCGCCGCCTGAAATCTGGAAATTTTTTTCGAGTATTTCGTGCAGCCGGGAAACCCTGCCGGAATCACATAAAATGGCTCCGGAATACAAGCGAAAACGATAGGAATTGCCGCCTCTGGTCGCACAAAAAATATCGCCCAGACCATCGCGTCCGATGCACTTTTTCAAATAGTATCCACAAATGGACTCTCCCGGAAGAAAGTGCCTGTCCGGCAATGGCTTTAATTCTATGCCATGAAATGGACAAAAACGGACACTATCTTCGAACGTCGACATGCAAATTTGACAGGCTTTCACAGGAATTTCCTCGCTTTATTCGGTTAAACCGAAAGAGAATACGCAGTCTGTCCTTTTACCACATACTGAGTGTTTCTTGCAATTATGCAATCATTATTGTGAGTTAGAGACGTGTCGCGACACGTCTGTATTGAGAATATTGGGTTAATTCATAATGCATAATGTTAGTTAGAGACGTGTCGCGACGCGTCTTGCAATAATGCAATCATGATTGTTGGAGATGGGTGCGACACGTCTGTATTTGGAAAAGACGTGCAATTCGCATGTCTGTATTCAAAAAAATAAGCAGCGGCGGCGTATGCGCAGCGAGCCGCCGCACGAAGGCCGTATTGCCGCAGGCAATAGGCCTGGGAGGCCATTTGCATTGGTCGCAGACCAAAAAAATGGCCCCCAAAATGCGCGCCAAATCTTGTGTAACGAGAAATGATGCTTTTTTTTGAAAAAAGAACTTGCTTAAAACGTCCGAAGTGCGTAAAAGGCCGCTCGTTCCATGGATGCCAGAAGACATTCTGGAATGTACTGACAAACTGTTGAAGCTGAAGGGGTGGCCGAGTGGCTGAAGGCGCTCGCCTGCTAAGCGAGTATGCGGGTTATTCCGCATCGAGGGTTCGAATCCCTCCCCCTTCGTTTTATGCACCGGTAGCTCAACTGGATAGAGCAACGGCCTACGAAGCCGTAGGTTGGTGGTTCGAGCCCACTTCGGTGTATTTTTTTTGGCAGTTTGCAGTACTTTGCACCGGTAGCTCAACTGGATAGAGCAACGGCCTACGAAGCCGTAGGTTGGTGGTTCGAGCCCACTTCGGTGTATTTCTTTTGCGCAGGGCAGTGTTGCTATGAAAGTAGTGCACTGCATTGCGTTTTGCTGCGTAGGACTTCTTATGGCATCCCTGGATAAGCACTACATGTCGTTAGCGCTCAGGCTTGCAAAAGAGGCCTATATGCGGCAGGAAGTTCCGGTCGGAGCTGTTTTGGTCGCCGAGGGCAGGATTTGCGGTTGGGGATCCAACCGGCGCATGGATGGGAATCGCATCCTTGGACATGCGGAGATGATTGCTCTTGAGACCGCTTCAGAACTGCTCGGAAATTGGCGGTTGATGCGAAGTACTTTGTATGTAACCCTTGAACCATGTATCATGTGTACGGGGGCTTTGCTGCAGGCGCGCGTCGATCGCGTCGTTTTTGGATGTCGCGATCCAAAAGCCGGTGCCATGCGGTCGCTCTTCGCTTTGGGCGAAGATCCGCGGTTAAATCACCGGATTAAGGTCGACGAAGGAATATTGGCTGAGGAATCAGCCGGGCTTCTTCGCGATTTCTTTGAAAATTTGCGAATGTCTAAAAAGTAGCGGAGGAATGGCCGAGTGGTCGAAGGCGCTTGACTCGAAATCAAGTATACGGCTTGCCGTATCATGGGTTCGAATCCCATTTCCTCCTTGCGCTTTGCTGGAGAGGTGGCCGAGTGGTCGAAGGCGCGCGATTGGAAATCGCGTATACCTCTAAAGGGTATCGTGGGTTCGAATCCCACCCTCTCCGTTGAAAAGGCAGTGTTCAGGTGATGTGACAAAGGGTGACTAATCCGTCAGGGTAGGAATGCAGCAGCGGTACGTTTCAATTTGGGTACATCACCTGAATGCTGCCTTTTTTTGTTATCCGTTGTTTGTGGTGTGCGGCGACCGTCTGCGGCGGTCGTGATGCACTGTCTGAGGCTATTCTTCATTCCGGGCGCACCTGCGGTGCCCCCGGTTAATCATTCAGATGTGACGCCTTCCTGGCGTGTCATCCACATCCCAGCTTCAAACATCTATTTCGGCTGTATTTTGAGTTTGTCCGCAAAATCTGACAGGCTCATTTCGTGTTTTTGGGCCAGTCCGGAGATGTCGCTGTATTCCCATTTTTGGTGCTTAATTGTTGAATTTGTTGAATATTTTTTGCGGATAGGGCCGTATTGGGTCTGGACGGTTTCGATGCTTCGTTCGAGTTCCGGACGTTCACAGGGGAAAACTCGTACGCCAAAGGAACTCGTGTACTGTAGCATCAGGTGGACAAATCGTTCGGTATGAACCGACGGAACGAGACAGGCAATGGTCTGGGCCGGACGGGATTTTTTCATGATGATGGGGATCGTCCAGACATCGAGTGCGCCCTCATCCAGAAGTCTTTCGGTTGCAAAGGCAATCTGTTCACCGGTCATGTCATCCACGTTGACATGAAGTTCTGCAAAATGCGCGGCTGATTCTGTGTTATTGGTTGTAACTGCTTGGTTTTTAACGATATTTTCTCCAAAAATAGTGCGGAGCATGTTCGGTCTGTCGGGGAATTCCCGGGTTCCGAAACCACATCCGATGTGTTCCGGAATCATGGGCGGCATGTTGCAGAACTTTTGGACAAAGTGTTTTAGGATAGCGGCTCCGGTGGGCGTACACATTTCTGCTTCGATCTGTCCCTGATAACATGGAATTCCCAGGAGAATACGGGCTGTTGCCGGTGCCGGAACCGGCAAAATACCGTGTGCACAGTGGATGAAGCCTTTTCCGGTGCAGACCGGAGAGGCCAGAATCTGATCCGGTGCAAGCCTTTCGATGAGCATACATGCTGCCAGGACATCTGCGACGGCATCCAGCTGTCCCACTTCGTGAAAGTGAATCTGGCGGACCGGACAGCCGTGAACGTGGGCTTCTGCTTCGGCGATATACTGGAATATGGAAAGACAATTTCCACGGATATTGTCAGACAGGGGCAGGGTACTCAGTATGGATTCGATGTTGTCCATGGTCATGCCATGGACATGATCGTGATGGTGCTCATGGTCATGCTCGTGATGGTGTTCATGGTCATGATGGTGTTCATGTTCATGGTCATGTTCATGGTCGTGATGGTGTTCATGTTCATGGTCATGGTCATGATGGTGTTCATGCTCATGGTCATGATCGCAGCATTCTTCCGTCCATGTGTGTGCATCTGACGGCATGAGGTGCATGTGGACGCGGGTTCCGTGCAAGCCGCATTGTTTTGCTGCATGAGACGAAAGTTCAATCGAACCATGTCCGGTCTGTTGAATACCGATGTGATTGAATTCGTGAACAAATGGATCGGGATCGGGCAGGAGTTCCAGCAATGATGCGGCGATCATATCACCTGAAGCCCCCGAAGAGCAGTCGAAATAGAGTGTTTTCATAGTGTTAGTGGTTAGTGGTTAGTGATTAGTAGAGACGTGTCGCGGCACGTCTGTACAAATATTAACAGGCACGCCCCGGCGGGGCGTCACATTCGTAGCAATTAGCCGTGGGTGAAACCCACGGAAATAGTGGTTAGTGATTAATGGTTAGTGGTTAGTGAATAGTGAATAGTGAGATCAAAGAGAGCCGTTCTTTAGAGACAGTCTAGGTAATTGTTTGTAAAAACTAACGACTAATAACTCATAACTCCCAACTATAATCAGAGATGATTGATGAGACTGGCCTGGAATGCGGCACCGAATCCGTTGTCGATATTGACGACACTGACGCCGGAGGCACAGGAATTGAGCATGGACAGAAGGGCTGTCAGACCATGGAAGGATGCACCGTATCCGACGCTCGTCG
>JAFRYG010000094.1 GCA_017441205.1 Pseudomonadota bacterium | reverse complement strand
ATTGCTAATTGCTAATTGCCAATTTTCTCAACGCCCAACTCACAACCATAAAAAAAGGCCCCGATTCTGCTTTGAACAAAACCGAAGCCTCTGTATTTCTGGCCGGCATCGCCGGCCAGGATGTTTTTTGATGGAATTAATCGCCGGATTCGCCGGTTTCATCCTTGATAATCGGTGGAACCAGGAAGTAGGCAATCCCGGAGTTCAGGACGGAACCGTCGCCGAGAACCTTGACACGAGCTTTGATGACCTGCGGTTCTTCTGTTGCCGGGAAAACAGACTGATAATCGACGGCGACGACGTCGTAGCATACAACTGTGCGTGGAATCAGTGCTTCAATGCCCTGATATTTTCCTGTCACGATTTTGTTGTTGATCTTGGCGCATACACGCCCCTGAACTGTACCGCCTCCGTTAATATTGACATTCAGAGCTTCGATGAGTTTGGTTGCATTCGGAGTGATGTCTTCTGCAGTCGAAGTGATATCCATTGGCATGGTTCGAGCAATTTCAAGAATACCTTCTTTGGCTTTGTTGGCAAGTGCACTATCCGTCGCCGCATAGGAGTATGCGACACCGGATGCGTTCACACTGCCGCTGTCCTTGCCGATTTTATCCGAAACGGCTTTCATCGTATTGCCGCTGCCATACAGGCCAATGAACCTGACTTTTTTGTTTTTGAGAACACTGCCGACCTTGTTTTGGAATGTTGTGCAGCGATTAAGATATGTAGATGAGTAATAGCTGCTGTTGCAGTTATCTTCATCAAAAGCCTGAATCAGCAGTCGAATGGCAGTTTTCCGATATCCTACGCAGCCAATTTTATTCGAATCGGTCGAACAGTTAATTGCATGAGAACGCCATTTGTTGTTATTGGAAAGACACAGGCTATTGTCGGTCATGTTTTCTGTTGTACCGCCATTAACTGCACAGATCGGAGCCTGATAAGGTACTTCATACCAATGATCCGTATCAACGATGTTATTATTGAAATTTGTCGGATCAAGACCGTTGATGACGAGGTTGGTATTGCTGGTCAGATGCTGCGAGACCCAGAATGTATCCTGACTGCCATACCAGCCGAGGCCCGTTTGCATGCTGTCAAAGCAGCCATCACCATAAGCCGGGCTCGTAATACATTTGCCGCCTTCGGAGCAGATGGAATTGGGCAGATCCTTACAGTCGTTGTTTTCTGCGCAGTTCCTTCCCAAATCCTTACATTTGATTTTGGTCAACATATCAGCGAGGCTGCCATGAAGTGAAGAAACTTCACCGCCCATGGAGCCTGAAGAGTCGAATGAGAAGAACATATCGACACTTTGGATCGATGTGACAAAGCTCAGTGGCTGAGTCTTGGGTTCTGATTTCTTCTTGTAGGGAACGACGAATACGAAATTGCCCTTGGATTGCGGGTTGTCATTTTTGTCTTTGGGCTTCGTACCGGCACCGTATTCGATAAGATCCGATACGCCATCGCCATCACTGTCGGCTTTCGTCGGATCCGAGCACCAGGTGCAGCCGCCATTGCAGCATTTGGTTTCGAAGTTGTCCGAAAGTCCGTCATTGTCGGAGTCGACTTCGAGCATGTCGGGAATGCCGTCGTTGTCGCTGTCGCGGCAGGTATTGTTGGCAAACGCGCATTCTGTTTTATCCGCAATACCATCACCATCGGTATCACCATTATAGCGAGCCAGATAACCGGTTTTCAGACGCAGCATGCCTTCCTGGACATCCGTCAAACCGTCGTTGTCGGAATCAGTATCCATATAGTCGGGCGTACCATCGCCATCGCAGTCCACAGGAGCGGATGCAGTGCCCAGCTTATTCTTGGGATTCGTCTTGCTGTTGGGACAAACACCGGAGAACGTCCCGGCTTTTTCGTGCTCTGACTTGGTCACCAGACCTTTGATCTCATCGACATCGCTGAATCCGTCGCCGTCGTTGTCGTAATCCAGATAATCGGGAACCTTGTCGCCGTCAGTATCCTTGCAGTCTTTAAACAAACCATTCTCTTTGGTACCAGCGCATTCAACGCTGTCCGGAATGCCGTTGTCATCACTATCGGTATCCAGATAGTTCGGGATGCCGTCGTAATCGGCATCGTCGGGTTCGTATGCACCACCGTTGTTGTTGGCTTCGATGCTGTCAGGGATGCCATCGTTGTCGCTGTCCGTGTCCTTATAGTCCGGAATCGTGTCGCCGTCGCTGTCGACACAAGGCTCATTTGGTTCTGTAAAACCAAGCTCCGTATCTTCCGGATGGCATTCGAGCGCATCGATGATCGTAT
>JAFRYG010000093.1 GCA_017441205.1 Pseudomonadota bacterium | reverse complement strand
CGGCCAGTCACGAACCGGAGCGTCGACAGGCGCGGGAGGCGAAGTGAGTGGCCCATTGCGAACTGAGGCGAATTGTTAGGAATAAGGTAGTCTGCAGCCAATGAGATTCGTAGTGAATGGCCCTTTGCGAACTGAGGCGCATTGTTTGGATTATGTTAAGCGGGGCGTTGCGGGCACCCCCGCATCGGGGGTAGGCGCGTATTTGCTCAGCAAATAGCGCCGCAGGGGGCCTGGCCCCCTCAAAAAACAATCAGATCAGTTGCGCAGACATTAGCAATTTAGCCATTTGCCGTATAAATTCTTGTGATAAGAGTATTATTTTCTTGTTTCGTATGCTAAAATGCTCTGCCTTTTCGTTTTTCCTTAAGGAGATGTTATGCGGAAAAATTTGTTATTACTCTTAGGGGCAGGACTATTGGTTCTGGGCGGCTGTTCCTCGGATGCGAGCAACAGTCCTGAACAGAAACGCTATGTCGATCCTGATACAGGTGAAGAATATTACTGCCCTATTGGTACGATGGGATGCGGGATGAAAAACTGCGTCGTCATCGATGAGTCCAACTGCGGTTATTGCGGCAATGCATGCAGTCCCGGCAGCGTATGTGAGTTAAATGAGCGGAACAACGAGCCTCAGTATGAGTGCATTTGTCCGGCAACGAAGGCATATTGTTCGATGACCTGTGCGAGCGATGGCTGTGTGGATACAAATACGAATCCGAACCATTGCGGCGCGGCAGAAAACAAGTGTCCCGAAGGCCAGGTCTGCAACAATGGCCGTTGTGATTCTTCGTGTTCGAACGGTCTGGAGAATTGCGGCGGCAAATGTGTTGATCCGCGGAGCAATGCGGAGAATTGCGGTGAATGCGGCAACAAGTGTGTGGGACCGGATGGCACGAATCACATTACGCGCAACTACTGTATGGATGGCGAATGTTATTTCGTGTGTGAATCAGGCTTTGTCGATGCAGATGACGATCCCTCGAATGGCTGTGAAGCAGAAGTCAAGTTTGAGTGCGGCAATGGCATCGTCGAACTGGGTGAAATGTGCGACGGTCTGAGGCTGAATGATCAGACGTGTGCATCCGTTGTGGGTGTTGGTTCGTCGGGTTTACTGGTATGTCGTCACGATTGTCTTGGTTTTGATACGAGCGGATGCAGTGCAGCAACGACTTGCGGCAATAACCGGCTTGACGGAGCTGAGGTTTGTGATGGAGCGGATCTTGGCAATGCGACATGTGCATCAGTACTTGGTGAAGGTTCGGAAGGCCATCTTGGCTGCAACATAAATTGTACGGATTTTGACGTTACGTACTGCTCAATACCGCAAAAGTGCAACGGTCAGGCGATTGATGACGGCGAGAAGTGCGATGGAGTACTGCTCAATGGTGCAACGTGTGAATCTGTGGTTGGTGTTGGTTCAACGGGGCAGCTCAAGTGTGCAGAGAATTGTTACGACTATGACAGAACAGGCTGTACGGCGGCATCTGTTTGCGGCAACGGCATTCTGGAAGCCGGTGAAGAGTGCGACGGCAACAATTTTGGCGGCAATACTTGTGACAGTCTGATCGGTTCCGGTTCACGGGGTGCACTTATTTGCAACAATTGCAAGATTTCGAAAGAGAACTGCAGTGGTGCATCGACCTGTGGAAACAATCTTATCGATGGCAATGATGTATGCGATGGCAAAGCACTCAATGGAGCCACATGTGCATCCGTGGTCGGTGAAGGTTCGCGAGGCACCATTGCATGTCGTGATAACTGTTCAGGTTATGATATTACCGGCTGCACAGCGGCAGCCAAGTGCGGCAACGGCCTGCTTGAAGAAGGCGAGGTTTGTGATGGAACGCGCCTGAACGACAGGACCTGTGCGACAGAAAAAGGTTTTGGTTCACAGGGTACGTTGGTTTGCAATTCTACATGTACGGGATTCATTACCTCTGGCTGCAGCGGATCAACGACGTGCGGCAACGGTGTTCTCGAAGCCGGCGAGGTTTGTGACCGCAATAATGTTGGGAAGGCGACGTGTGATTCCCAGGTTGGATCCGGTTCGAAAGGAACAGTCCTCTGTGGTTCTGACTGCAAAACTCTGAATCTTTCGGGTTGTTCTGCGGCGACGCAGTGCGGCAATGGCAAGCTGGATGCCGGCGAGGTTTGTGAGGGAACCAATTTTAAAGGTGCCACGTGTGAAAGTGTCGTAGGGCCTGGTTCAACAGGAAAACTCGCCTGCGGCGATGGATGCAAGCATTTTGACCTTTCCGGATGTACTAAATCCAAATTTTGCGGGAATGGTGAAATAGATGCCGGTACAAATGAAGTCTGCGATGGTGACTCACTGGCCGGTCGTACTTGTGCCGATGTCTTTGGTTTCGGTTCAAAGGGTGTTCTGAAGTGTGCAGACAATTGTCTTGGGTTTGATCCTGAAAAATCCAAGTGTACTGCGCCGATCAAGTGCGGCGATGGCAAGCTTGAGTCCGGCGAGGTTTGCGACGGCACATTACTGAATGGCGCGACGTGTTCCTCTACGAAAGGACATGGTTCGACCGGTAATCTTGTATGCAATGCCGATTGCTCCGGATATGACAAATCGGCATGCTCCGAAGTTAAGAAATGCGGCAACGGCGTTCTGGATGCCGGTGAGATTTGTGATGGTGCTCTGCTGAACGGCAAGAAATGTTCTACAGAAAAAGGTTATGGTTCAGATGGAGACCTGGAATGCAATGACACCTGTACCGGATTTATTACCAAAGGCTGTTCTGAACCAAAGCCCTGTGGCAACGGTAAGCTAGACAGTGGAGAACAGTGCGACGGCACAATTCTCAATGGCGCGACCTGTGAAGGGCTCAAAGGTGTAGGATCGACGGGAACAGTCACCTGTGCGGAATGCAAATACAATACGAGCGACTGCAGCCCATCCCGCGGCTGCGGCAATGGAACACTTGAAGACAACGAACCCTGCGATGGCAGCAAATTCGCGGTCGGCAGTGACAGCTGCCAGAAATATGCTCCGAACAAATATTCCGGAGGAAAGATCACCTGTACTTCCAGCTGCGAAGTCGATACATCTGCATGTATTCCCTACTGCGGCAATAACGTTCTGAATGTATCTGTCGGTGGTGTTTACATTGGTGAAGTATGTGATACCACGAGATTCCCGAATGATAAGAATACGTGCGCAAAAGTTGTGGGAGCCGGATCGGAAGGTACGCTTTCATGTTCGGAAGATTGTTCCACAATCATTAAGAATCAGTGTACGGCTGCGGTTAAATGCGGCGATGGCAAGGTCAATCAGGACTCGGAACAATGTGATGGTTCTTCGTTCCCGCTTGGAACAGCAGATTGTTCTGCATACAGTCCGGAGTATAAAGCCGGCAAAAATGTTACTTGTCTGAGCAATTGTACGCTCGATACTTCAGCTTGCGAAACGAAGGCTCGCTGTGGTGACGGCGTGGTCAATCAGGATGAAGAGTTTTGTGATGGCAGCAGCATCCACGAAGGGTTTAGCTGGAACTGCGCCGATTGGGATCCCCAGTATGTTTCCGGTAAACTCGGCTGCGACAGCAACTGCGAATTTATCGCAGACGATGCACACTGTGTTCGGAAGCCAACGTCCAAGTGCGGCAATGGTATCCTCGAAGATGATGAGTGGTGCGATGGCACTAAGTTTACAGATAATCTGACCTGTGCAGCATGGTCTTCTGAATTTTCCGGCGGCAAGCTCAAATGCACCAAGGATTGTCAGATCGATGACAGCGGTTGTGAAAAAATTCAGGCTTCTGCCTGCGGCAATGGCACTATCGATCCGGGTGAGGAATGCGATACCAATACATTCACAAACAAGTACTGCAAGAACTACAGTTCGATATACAAATCAGGTACGCTGAAATGCACGAACGATTGCAGAATTGATACCTCTGCCTGCGTTGCCTATTGCGGCGACGGTACCGTCAGCTATTCGAGGGGCGAAGAATGCGATACCAATTTGGCGGATCCTTCCAATCCCAAGTATTACACAGCTCTGAGTTCATGCCAAAAAGCGATTGGAGACGGTTATGCTGGCGTACTTTCCTGCGAAAGCGATTGCAAAATCAATGTTGATGGATGTTATCTGGCAGCTTACTGCGGTGACGGCATCCTCAATGGTGATGAGTGGTGTGACGGAACGCAGTTCCTGGATAACCAGAGTTCCTGCAATTACTGGAATTCGAATTATGTATCGGGGAATATGACCTGTAATAAGGACTGTACCCTGAATGAATCTGCATGTCAGGAACCTGCGGTTCCGGCCTGCGGCGATGGCATTATCAACCAGAATTCAGAAGACTGCGATGGCAATAATATTCGTCCGGATATGCTCAATTGTGTTGATTGGGATGATTCATTTGCCTCTGGAACCGTCGGATGCGATACCAAAACCTGCAAGATTACTTTCGATTCCTGCATTCTGAAGCCGACGACGAAGTGCGGCAACGGCGTTCTGGATGAAAATGACGACGAGTGGTGCGACGGTGACAAATTTGTCACGAAGAGCTGTACCGAATGGAGCAGCGTCTTTTCGTCAGGTACCCTGAAATGTACAAAAGATTGCGAGCTCGATACCTCCGACTGCGTTTTGAAGAAATGCGGCGACGGCATCGTCAACAATGATGAGGATTGCGATAAGACTGCATTCCTGCTTGATGTTAAAACGTGTGCAGAATACAGCAATATATACGAATCCGGTAATCTGAAATGCACGAACTCCTGTAAGGTCGATACGAGTGATTGTATCGAAAAGAACACGAATCTGTGCGGCAATGGCAAACTGGACAGCGAGGAATTCTGTGAAGGCACGAAATTCCAGCCCGGTATGGATACGTGTGATGACTGGCTTCCCGGAACGACCGGAACGCTTAGCTGCAATAAGCTCTGCGAAGTCGATTATTCGGCATGCAAGGCAAAACCGGCAGCTTACTGTGGTGACGGTATCCTCAATACGGTTTCGGAAGATTGTGATGGCAGTGACTTTATGCTCGGCGTGACCAAGTGCATCGACTGGAGTCCGTCGACCTTTATTTCGGGCAATCTTAAATGTACCAAAGACTGCAAGATTGATGAGTCAGCATGTGTCAAGAAACCTGCGCCCACCTGCGGCGACGGCATCGTGAACAACGATGAGGACTGTGATAAGACGGCATTCATGCTGGATGTGACGGATTGCAAGGATTACAGCAACATTTATGAATCCGGCAAGCTCAAATGCACCAATTCATGCAAAGTCGATACGTCAGCCTGTGTTGAAAAGAACGTCAACAAGTGCGGCAATGGCAAACTGGATGCCAATGAGCAGTGCGATGGCAGCAACTTCCAGAAATCGGACAATTGTTCCGACTGGGGTGAGTTTGCATCCGGCAAAGTGAGTTGTTCTGCGACATGCAATGTGGTTCTGGCCAACTGCGTCAAGCCAGAAACAGCCATATGCGGCGACAATAAGATCAATCAGGCGAGCGAATTATGTGATGGCAGTGATCTCAATGGAGCCACATGTGCATCCATACTTGGCGCTGGTTCTACGGGGACAATCAAATGCTCAACTTCCTGTGCGTATGATACCTCCGGATGCAAGAAGCCAACGACGTGCGGCAACGGCAAGCTCGATGATGATGAGTACTGCGATGGCACAAAATTCATGGATGGCGTAAATACCTGCAAGGATTACAGTTCGGCCTACATCGGCGGAACGCTCAAATGTAACAAAGATTGCATGTTTGACGATTCGCAGTGCGTCCGCGAAAGCAAATGTACACCGGATGATACGCGTTGTTCCGGCTCATCGCTGCAGATGTGTGATGAAAAAGGCGACTGGTTCGAAATGGCTCGCTGCGGCGAGGGCTCGAATGCCTCTAAACCTGTCTGCTGGGCAGAAAATGGCGACGGCAACTGCGAGGAAAGCACAGCAGCAACCATCGTTCCGGAATGGTGCAATTTCCAGTGGCTCGATGGTTCCGATGCACATACCGGTTATGGCCGGATTCTGCTTCCGAAGGGCAAAACCGCAGACGATGTTCTGGGATATATGGCCTGTACAACGGATCTCAACAAGACCATTACGACCTCGACCGGTAAGTATAATTGGGATATCATCGAAGCCGATGTGAATTCCGGCTGCGGCAATTGCGGTCAGAATGTCGAGTTTATGACAACCAAATCCTACATCGGCAAAGGTGGCACCAATTACTGCACGTTCATCTTTGATTTTGGTGACAAGGTCAATATGTTCGCCTGCAGACCGATTCAGGACGGCCCGTCCGCTCCCATTCAGATTTTTGCCGGCAAGACGAAACTCCTCGCATCCGACACACGTTCATTCGAATATGGCGGCTGTACGGAGAATTCGATTCGCTGCCAAGGGTCTTCACTGCAGATGTGCGTGGATGGACTTTGGGGAGAAGTGGATGTCTGCACGGGCGCCAAACCGATCTGCGATGCCAATGCCGGAGAATGCATTGCGCCGTCAATCATTTCGTACGACAATACGGTTACGATGAGCGGTTGGTACACCTCCAACATGGTGTCCTATTCTACCAAGAAGGAATCCGGCGTATTCTCTGATGGTTCAAAGGCCAGCATCACGGCTGCATTCTATGTTAAGGATCATACGATCGATGGCGTGACTGCAGTTTTGAATGCAGCAAAGAGCGGTACGAAAGTGGAGATTACCGGTCTGACTTCCGGAGTCGGGACGGTTTCGTTCAAATACAAGACCTGGGGCGCGAACGATTCGGCAACGATCCAGGTTACGGATGGAACGACGACGCAGTCTCTTGTTGTGAACAATTCAGATACTGCAACCAAGACGAAGAGCTTTGAGTTTAATCACTCATCGGCAAAGACCGTGACGATTTCACCGGTTCAGAAGACCGGCAATGGTCGTGTGCTCATTGACGATATTCGCTGGACGAGCGCTCAGTAATTACTGTGGCCGGCTATCGGCTTTGCCGATACGCCGCGCCTTTGGGCCGGGCTATTTCGCAGACGAAATACGCCCGGCCTTTTTTTAGGTTCTGCGATAGAACTGTCGGGGTGATTTGGGCCATTTTTGCCTGAACTTCGGTTCAAACCTTGCTTCATTGAGAGACAGAACAAAAAAATCGTACATCCAGGTGCAACAAATATCACCTCAATGGCATCATCAATATGAAGGAATGGATCCTTCCGGATTTTGCGGAGGTGTTGTATGCATTTATCCGGATTTCTCTGACGAATAAATTCCCCGACATAATGTGCGAACCTCTGTAGGGGCGGATTGCATTGTCATGGTTTTCGGACGCGGAACCAGACCGTGAAGTGTCGCACATGCCAGGCACATCGGGATGCTTATTTTTTACGACTGTCCATGTCGGAATGGGAGCAGTGTGCCAAGACCGTGCGTATTTTGGGTTGGACGGCGAGTCGGCGGGCGGGAAGGGAGAGAGCGTGAACCCTTGTGGTTAGCTGGGATTTTGTGAGTAATGCGGGTGAGTGTAGTATATGTGTGTGAAAGTGTGCTTTTGCTATATCATGGTATATGCAAATTTATCGGGATTACGGATGGAATGCCTGGATGTGGCAATTTGTCAGAGTTGAATTGGGAAGTGGGGGGAAGTCAAAAAAAGTGCCGCCGTATTGCGCGGATGCGCAATAGGCGGCACAAAGCTGCGTATGCCGGAGGCAAAGCAGCTTTTTTTAAATCAAAGAAAATCAGTCGTGAAAAACGTGCTGGATGACTTCATCGATCGTGGAAACGAGGATGAAATGGATGTCGTTTCGGACGGATTCATGGATGTCGTCCAGATCGCCGGCATTTCTTTTTGGCAGAATGATGGTTCGGATACCGGCCCGATGGGCTGCGAGTACTTTTTCGCGGATACCGCCGACCGGCAATACATTGCCGCGCAGGGAGATTTCGCCGGTCATGGCGAGTTCGGCTGGGATGGAGACGTTTTTGAACAGGCTGAGCAGGGCACAGAAGATGGCGCATCCGGCAGAGGGGCCGTCTTTTGGAGTGGCACCGGCAGGAACGTGAATATGGATGTCGATATTGGCGAAAATATCGGGATCCAGGTTGAGTGATTTGGCGTGTGCGCGAACCAGAGTCATGGCAGCGCGGGCGCTTTCCTGCATGACATCGCCGAGTTTTCCGGTGATGGAGAGGTTGCCTTTGCCCGGCATTTGTGTCGTTTCGATGAAGAGGATGTCGCCACCGACGGGAGTCCAGGCCAGTCCGGTGGATATACCGGGGAGTCTGTCGGGTTCGATCATGTCGAAGTCGAATCGTTTTTTACCCAGAAATGACTCGAGATTTTTGGCTGATATGGAGATACGGGGCTTTTTCTGGCCATTTTCGCGCGCCTGAACGACGCGCGCAGCAACTTTTCGGCAGATTGCGCCAATGCGCTGTTCGAGCTGGCGAACGCCGGCCTCGCGCGTATAGTTTGAGATAATATCATCGAGTGCGGCCGGTGACAGGCTGAGGTTTGACTTCATGAGTCCGTGTTCCTTGAGTTGTTTTGGAATCAGGAAGTCAGTTGCGATGGCGCGTTTGTCGATATGCGTGTAGCTGTGAATTTCGATGATTTCCATGCGGTCCTTGAGGGGGCCGGGAATCGTGTCGAGGCTGTTTGCAGTTGTAATGAACAGTACCTGCGACAAATCGATGGGGGTTTCGACGTAGTTGTCGACGAAGGCGTTGTGTTGTTCGGGATCGAGGACTTCGAGCAGAGCGCTCGAAGGATCGCCGTGAATATCGTTGGCGAGTTTGTCGATTTCGTCGAGCATCAGGACGGGATTCATGGATTGCGCGTGGCGCAGGGCCTGAACGATTCGACCGGGCATACTGGCGACGTAGGTTCTGCGGTGGCCGCGGATTTCGGATTCATCGTGGATGCCGCCCAGACTGATGCGTTCGAATTTTCTGCCCAGGGCGCGGGCGACACTTTTGCCGATGCTGGTTTTTCCGACTCCGGGAGGACCGTATAGACAGATGATGGGGGATTTGAGGTCATTTCGCAGAGAGAGTACGGCGAGATGTTCGATGATGCGTTCTTTGACATCTTCGAGTCCGTAGTGATCGTTATCGAGGATCTGTCTGGCTTCGGTGAGGTTCAGGTGATCTTCTGTTTTTTTGAGCCAGGGAATATCGAGCAGCGTTTCGATATGTGCACGGGCAACGGAATATTCAGCACTCGCCTGGGGAAGAAAGGACAGTCGTTTCCACTGTTTCTGAACGTACTTGAGGACTTCGGGCGGAGCCTGCATGTTGTCGACGCGGGCTTTGAGTTCGTCGATGTCGTTTTCGGGTTCGTCAGAGATCTGGTCTTTGAGGGCTTTGATATGCTGGCGAATGAAGTAATCGCGCTGTTGTTTGTCGAGGTCTGTGCGGACTTTCTGGGCAGCATTTGCGACGAGTTTGGCAACTTCGAGCTGATTGGCCAGTATATCGAGCAGAAGCTTCAGGCGTGCGCGGATTTCGAGCGTGCACAGGAGTGCGGCATGCTGTTCGAACGGCATATCGACGTGTGTTGCAAGAAAATCAGCGATGATGCCGGGTTCGCGGACTTGTTCAATGAGACGGACGGCATCCTTGGCTTCGCGATTGCTGAGCTGGTAGCGTTCGAAGTAGTTTTTTGCGGCCTGTCGAACGGTTCTCAGAAGCGTCTGATCTTCGTAGACAGCTTCGCCGATAATGGCGAGCTGGGGTTCCTGAACGCGAGTGAGCGTCATTCGGTAGATGGCGTTGGCCGAATCGTATGAGAGAGCAACGGGATGGAGGCGTTGTTCGCCGCGAAGTGTGATTTGCCAGACGGGGCCATGCTCATCCTCAATGCGGGCAATTTTAATGATGCGAGTGTAGGTGCCAATTTCGTAGTACGAATTGAGATCACCTATCGGATTGGGGGAATTCGCGGCAGGGCGCATTGCGATGGCAATGACATGTTCGGTTTCGCGCATTGCGCGAATCGCGGCATTTGCCTGGGACTGCAGGCGTACTTTCAGAACTGAAAGTGCGTTGGGATAAATGACAATATCATCCAGAGGAAACACAGGTAGATTTTTGTACTCAGTCGAGCTGTCATCATCCATAAGGGTATAGAACTGATTGTCTTTATCTTGATTAACCACCTTGATGGATGGTTTTTTCTTTTTTCCGTCCTGGGAATCCATGAGAATCTCCAAAGCTGATAATGGTATTGCAGGGACCGGTGTGGCCCGCGCGGTGAGGGTATGCACGCGTTTGAGTTTGGCAATCAAAGAATTTTTACTGTGATGCCGGAGAGCCTTGCCAGGAGGTAATAAAAACCATTGCAGGGCTTGAGATAGTGTGGATTTGGCATGAATCTGGGAAAAAATGTTTCTCGAATCTGCAAGATTGTTTTAGAAAGCGTTGCGTCGATGTCGCACTTAATCTGACAGAACCGGCATCATTATATATAGGTAAGAATGTAAGAGACTGGAATTGCCTGGTATGTGGATCAGGCAATCAATCAAGAGACTGTAATGAGCGAGAGTTATTCAGCGAAAGATATTGAGATACTGGAAGGTTTGGAGGCCGTAAGGCTTCGTCCCGGCATGTATATTGGTTCGACGGGAAAAACGGGGCTTCATCATTTGTTGTGGGAGATTCTCGACAATTCGATCGATGAGGCGATGAACGGTTATGCGCAGCGCATTGGTGTGATTCTCCATGAAGATGGCTGTTCAATGACTGTATCGGACGATGGCCGCGGGATTCCGGTGGATGAGCATCCGATTGCGAAGGAAAGCGTGCTGCAGGTAATTCTGACGCGGCTTCATGCGGGTGGAAAGTTCAACAATAATAATTACAAGACTTCCGGTGGCCTTCATGGTGTCGGTTCGAGTGTCGTCAATGCATTGAGTATTGATTTCAAGGTCCATGTTGAGCGCGATGGCGGTATTTTTGAACAGCGGTACAGCCAGGGACAGCCGCAGACCAAAGTGCGGCGTGTCGGGAACAGCCGCCTGACGGGAACGACGATATTTTTCAGACCGGATCCGGAGATTTTTCCCGATGTGATGTTCGACAGTGAACTAATTCGGGAGCGTCTCGAAACGAAAGCCTATCTGCTCAATGGGATCGAGATAACGTATGAGGATCGCGTGAACAAAACGCGCGAAGTCTTTTGTTTTGCGGGAGGATTGAGCGATCTGATTGCGCACATGATCGAGAATGCCAAAACGGAGAAAGTTCAGGGAGATATTTGCACGCTTTCGAGAAATGATGAACAGGGACGCTTCGATGTTGCCCTGTGCTGGTGCGATCAGAACCATGAGGTGACGCAGAGTTTTGTCAATGCGATTCCGACTCCGGATGGCGGTACTCACGAAGCAGCAATGCGCGATGGTGTTCAGCGTGCACTAAAGGCATACATGGATGCGCATGAACTGATTCCGCGCGGCGTGACAGTGATGTCAGAAGATGTGCGGGAAGGTCTGTTTTCTGCGATCAGTTTGTTCATTTCCAATCCTCAGTTTCAGGGACAGACCAAGGGAAGACTTGGCAATGTCGATATCCGGACGTGGATTTCGAATGCCGTAAAGAATGAGGTGGAATCATTTCTTGCCTCTCATGCAAAGGCCGGTCAGGCCATTGCGGCCAAGGTGGTTCTGGCGGCTCGCGCCCGGCAGGCATCGCGGCAGGCTGCACTCAACGTCACCCAGAGTGTTCGGACATCGCGCAAGCTGAATCTTCCGGGAAAACTGGCAGAATGTTCGTCGAACAATCCAGCTGAATGCGAATTGTTTCTGGTCGAGGGCGATTCGGCAGGCGGTTCGGCAAAGCAGGGCAGGGATCGCCGCATTCAGGCCATTCTTCCGCTTCGCGGCAAGGTCCAGAATGCCGAAACTGCAGGCAATGGCAAAGTTCAGCAAAATAAGGAACTTTGCGATATCGCCAACGCACTCGGATGCTCGCTTGGCAAAGAATGCACACTCGATCATCTGAGATACCACAAAGTCATCATTCTGGCGGATGCCGATAGCGATGGACATCATATTTCCACGCTGCTGCTGACGTTTTTCTATCGCCAGATGCGGCCGCTCATCGATGCTGGATGTGTGTATATCGGTCAGCCGCCGCTGTTCCGCGTCGATATTGGCAAAAAAACGTATTGGGTGCTGGACGAAAAGGAACGCGATGATCTTTTGCGCAGGAATCACAAAAAAATTGAGGATGTGCAGATTTCCCGATTCAAGGGATTGGGTGAAATGATGCCGCAGACCTTGTTCGAAACGACGCTGAATCCGGCTACGCGTCGGCTTCTTCGGGTGATGATCGATCCCGAAGATGAAGAAGAAACCGAAACTGTGATGTCAGAACTGATGGGCAATGATCCGAAACCGCGCTTCAAATTTGTGATGGCTCATGCAGATGATGCAGAAGAACTTGATTTTTAAGGTTTTGTAATTTTTGGCATGAAGTTTGATTGTTGTTGGTAATGTCCTTTGGGGCCTGATAACGTTATTTCACAGATAGGAGAAATAGAAATGTCGAAACTCAATGCTTTTTTATTGGCCTCTGCACTCACACTTGTTCCGGCATCGGCGTTTGCAGAAATTTCACTCTCAGATATGGTTGAGGAGGAAGCATCGGATTCTGTATTCAGCCTTGATGTTTCTTCAGATCTCGATCTCGATATAGCACAGCCAGGTCCTCGCCCTCGTCATGGTGTGGTGGTTCATCATCGCCATTATGCGCCGGCTCCCCGTCCTGTCGTCGTTCATCATTATCGCACAAATGTTCGTCCCGTTCATCCGGTTGTCGTTGTTGAACAACCTGCAACAGTTGTGGTGAATGAGTCATCGGAATCCGCGCCCGCCAAAAAATCCAAACGCGGTGTGTTTGGTATGGGACTCCGCGGTGTCGGTCTGACCGGCAGCAGCATGGTCCTTTCGGATGGTGCCGAAATCTCGAGCAAAATTGCAGGCGGCATCGGGTTTTACTTTAAACTTCGTCCGATTCGCTGGATCTCTATTGAGTTGATCAATGACTATATGTTTGGTCGCTTTGATAATCTGGACAGCGGTTGTGACGGTTATTTCCGCGTTCCCCTCGTCCTCGGTGTGAGAGCCCACGTCTTTGATTACGGCAATCTCGATGTCTATGGTGTTGCCGCAGGTTCGGTGAATTTCATCACTTACGATGACGGCAATGATCATCTGAATCAGGAAAAGAGATTCCCGCAGTTCGGTGCTCAGTTCGGCGGCGGTATCAGCCTGATTGCAGGTGCATTCGAAATCGGTCTCGATCTTCGTTACACCATCGATGAAGCCCCGGATGAAGCTCCCTTCGGCTATGGCAGTGTCGATCAGGACAAACCCGTTCATGGCTTCCTTTTCAGCCTCAATATGGGATTTGCCATCTAGTTTTGAATCGTGTGAACAAAAGCGGCAATTTTTGCCGCTTTTTTTTTCACACCCGAAAGTGTTGCAAAAAAATAGTTATTTCTTCCCGGAGTGGAATTTCCGGGGGGAATGTCTTGAATATTGACACCGCCTTGTATTCAGTGTAGGCATTTCGTTTGTATTTTGTGCCTTTTGGGAGAGGTGTTTATGAAATTGTTTCGTGGAATCGCTTTTTCTTTGATTGCCCTGATGGCTTTTTCTTCCGGAGCTCTCGCTCAGGATGCAGATAATGCCGGGGGATCCAATGAGCCATCAAAATATAATGGGGTTACGTTTACTATTACTCCCCCGAAAAATTGGCAGATCGTTGCCGGCTCTCTGAGCGAAAAAGAAATTCAGAAACTGCCGGAAAATCTTCGTGAACATTACAGTAACCGAAATAATAGCGACATCATTTTTATGGATATCGGATCTCCTGATGCTGATGTCAAAGGATTCAAGGACAGCCTGAATATTGTCACGATTAATGAGCCTATTCCTCTGACGCCGGAACTCGTCAAGGAATTGTCGAATGTCCTGAAACAGCAGTATGAGTCCATGTTCGAAAAATTTGAGCTGGAATCTGCTGAGATCGCAAAGCTCAACAATATGGATGTTCTCTCTGTAAAGGGGCACTACAGCGTTCTGAACTACAACATCAGGATGGAGCAGGTCCTCGTACCCTCGAATACAGAATCGCTCGTTTTGACCTGTACTTATGATACGTCCAAGTCCAAAGCCGAAGAAGTCATTGCTGCTTGCCGGAGTGCAGTGGAATCACTCGTACTTCATTCCGATTGATTCAGTACTTTTTGACGATTTTGAAACGTCCCTTTTTAGGGACGTTTTTTTTTGCACATATCCGACTGTATTTCGGTTTCATTTTTCCAAAAGAAAAAAACTTGCCTTTTGGGGGAATATGCAGATGTCTTAAGGCCGTTTTGTTGTTCGTTGCCTCGATGAATCCGGATGGTTCAGAGACTGTCATACAAATGGTAATTATAATCATGGAGTTCGTTAATAATGAGTAAGGACTTTGATAGGGAAGTTGCGGAGTACCAGAAACAGTTTTCGGATGTAAAAGCCGAGATCGCGAAAGTCGTGGTCGGACAGGATGCACTCGTCCATCGGCTGTTGATCGGTCTGATTACCGGCGGCCATGTTTTGGTCGAAGGCGTACCGGGACTGGCGAAAACACTGCTTATCCGCACGCTTTCAGAGTGCCTCTCGGCAAGTTTTTCACGCATTCAGTTTACGCCCGACATGCTTCCTGTGGATGTGACCGGGACTGAAATCTTCAACCCGAAAGATGCAACTTTTCGATTAAGAAAGGCCCCATCTTCGGAAATCTCGTTCTGGCTGATGAAATCAACCGTGCTCCGGCAAAAGTCCAGTCGGCGCTTTTGGAAGCCATGCAGGAAAAACAGGTCACCATCGGAAGTGAAAGCTTCAAGCTCGAAGCCCCATTCCTGGTCATGGCCACACAGAACCCCATCGAGCAGGAAGGAACGTATCCGCTTCCCGAAGCTCAGCTCGATCGTTTTATGCTCAAGGTTCTCGTCGGTTATCTGAGCCGCGAGGAAGAAATGAAGGTCGTCGAAAGGATGGCCGGCAGCTCACCGGTCCCCGAGGTCAGACAGATTATGGATATGGAGACCGTTCTGAATGCCAAGAAAGCTGCGGATTCAGTGTTTATCGACTCGAAAATCAGTGCCTATGTCGTCGATTTGGTCAATGCAACTCGATATCCAAAGGATTATGGCCTCAAAGAACTCGTCACTTTGATCGAAATGGGCGCATCCACGCGAGCATCCATCAATCTCGTTCGGGCCGCAAAGGCTCACGCGGTGCTCAATGGACGTACGTACCTGAGCCCGCATGATATTAAAACCATTGCGCCGGATGTGCTGCGCCATCGTATTTCCCTGTCGTACGAAGCTGAAGCCCAGGGCAAAACTGCAGATGATGTCGTGAACATGATTCTGGATACGGTTCCGGTTCCATAATTTTTATGGTGTTTCGGGGGGCCGTCTCCCCCCGCGCGTCTATATGCTCCCGGCTTTGGCCGGTTCGCATATACGCCGCTCCCCCCTGTGCGGGGCGGCTTAACTCGCCCCGCAACGCCCCCATGGCAACCACCAATATCATTGCATGAATTTTGGGTATTATCATGCTTAGTCCGGAAATCATAAAACAGGTCAAACAAATCCAGATCAGAACGGGCCGCCAGGTGTCCGATGTACTTGCCGGTGCCTATCTCTCGGTATTCAAGGGCGTCGGCATGGAATTCGATGAAGTCCGGCCATACGTTCCCGGAGATGATATCCGAAGCATCGACTGGAATGTGACTGCCCGAATGGGCTCCCCCTATATCAAGCGATTCGTCGAGGAAAGGGAGCTCACGGTACTGCTCGTCGTCGACATCAGTCCAAGCCTGGATTTCGGCAGTCAGGAACGTTCAAAGCGCGAGGCTGCAACAGAACTCAGTGCACTGCTCGCATTTTCTGCCATCGAAAATGATGACAATATCGGGCTGCTCCTGTTCCAGAATGGCGTCGATGAATTTATTCCCCCACGAAAAGGTCAGAAACACGCACTCAGAATCGTCCGTGAAGTTCTTGCCAGAGCTGAAGGGGCCGATAAACCTTACGAAGAAGCTGCCGGCGATACCGGATTCTGGCGCCGTCTCGGGGCCGGCCTTCGCAAAAAATTCGAACGTCTCAAGGCGCGATCCAAAACGCAGTCGCGTCAGACGAATATCGCGCAGGCCCTGGAATTCTGTCATCAGGTATTGCACAGACGTGCCGTCATCTTTTTGATATCCGACTTCCTTGACGAGGGATATCTGGACGTGGCTCGCAGTGTCCACCGAAAACACGATCTCATCAGCGTACTCGTCAATGATGCCCGCGAATTTGAACTCGTCGACGAGGGATTGCTGACGATCGAAGATGCCGAAACCGGCGAAATCTGCGAGATCGATACGAGCAGCAAGGCTTTCCGCGAAATGGCGTCCAAACAGGCGCACGCGCGCGTCGAACGATTGCGGAATGTCTTCAATGGGGCAGGCTGCGATCTCATCGAGATCGATGCGACGAAGTCCGTCATCGATCCGCTGCTCGCTTTCTTCAGACAGCGCCAGAAACGGTATCGATAGATTCAGGGTTGTCGGGTATTTACCTTATTTATGTATTCATTTGTGCCGCTATGAAAGTCATCAATCGTTTTCTTGCATTGGCATTGTGCGCATCGTTATTGGGATGTCAGTCGGCTCCAGAGGATGAAGCTGTACCGGAATCCGCAGCTGAGGCTGCGGCAGAAGCTCAAAAAACACCGGTTTCGCGCGAAACAACGGTCGGCCCGGTTCATGCGGTGGTCACGCTGGGAGACGAAAATCCCAGACTCGGTGAACAGGTTGAGCTGGTTCTTCGCGTGGATGCCGATCCGGAAGTTAAAATAACGATGCCGGAATTCGGGGATCAGCTCGGAAAATTCGGTATTCCCGACTACAAATCCACCGAGGGCGTGCTCGAGGATGGCCGCAATGTCTACACTCAGACGTATTTGCTGGATTTGCCGATGTCGGGAAGATTGCGTACGCCGTCGTTTCTCGTCGAATTCGTCGACAATCGGCCGGGATCCGGGCAGGAAAACAAAGTTCAGGAACTCCTGACCGAAGAAATCAGTTTTG
>JAFRYG010000092.1 GCA_017441205.1 Pseudomonadota bacterium | reverse complement strand
GCATTGATGGAACATGCCAGCCAAAGCAAAATCAGGATGAAACTGTTTGCGATCCGGCATGCGAAGAGGATCAGGAATGCATCGAAGGAACATGCCAGCCAAAGCAAAATCAGGATGAAACTGTTTGCGATCCGGCATGCGAAGAGGATCAGGAATGCATCGAAGGGACATGCCAGCCAAAGCAAAATCAAGACGAGAAGGTTTGCGATCCGGCATGCGAAGAGGATCAGGAATGCATCGAAGGGATATGTCAGCCAAAGCAAAATCAGGACGAAAAGGTTTGCGATCCGGCATGCAAAGAGGATCAGGAATGCATCGAAGGAACATGCCAGCCTAAACAAAATCCTGACCCAAATGTTTGCAATCCGGCATGCGGCGAAAATGAAGAATGCGTCGAAGGCGAATGCGAACCAAAGCAGAATCCGGGGAAATGTGAACCGGCATGCAGTGCAGGTATGACCTGTGTCGAAGGCATCTGCAAATGCGGCAATGTCACATGTGCGAGTAATCAGCTTTGCGTAAATGGTGCATGTCAGAATACGGGAGATGACACTACCGAGGAGGATGAAGACGGATGCAATCCGGCATGTACAGAAGGAATGGTCTGTGTCGCCGGGAAATGCCAGAAAGCCGCAGTTTCCTGCAATCCGGAATGCAAGGATAACGAAGTATGCAGCGAAAAAGGAGTTTGTGAGGCCATTCAGGTCGAATCCTGCGACAATTGTCTGGCAGGCGAAACCTGTGTCAAAGGCGCATGTTTGTGCGGCAGCCAATCGTGCAAAGATAATGAAGTCTGCAAAAACAACAAATGCGAACTGAAAGATCCATGTGAAGGCAAAACCTGCCCCACCGGTCAGATATGCCAGGAAGGCTCATGTAAAACCGCGAAAGTTTCACTCAATGACGGTAAAAAAACTCTGGATGTTTATCTGAGTTCCAAGAGAATCGTGACTGCGACAAAATCGACGACCAAAAAACTGACCTGGACACTTGATGGCATCGCAGCAGATAAAGAACTTTCCGGCATTATCTGTATGACCTCGGATAAAAAGATTTCCAAAACCATCAAGCCCTGTATCGTCTATGATGATAAGAATAAGACCGAAAAGGTCACTTTTATAGGTCTGTCGAGAAAGCCGAAAACAAAAGTGGTCAAGGTCGTCGATGCTCAGAAGAATTCCGCAGAACTCACACTGAACCTCAAACCCTATTTTGGCATGGATTATTTTGTAAAACTGTCGAGTACATATCTCATATATAAAAATGGCATTACCCCCGGTCCGTTCATGACACTCGAACAATACGCCGCCGTTAAAGACAGTGATAATATCAAAGCAAATCTCTGCGGCAATAAGAATAGTTTCTGCCGGACCTCATTCAATGAGGATGAGACAGCTGTCTTCGATGCAGATATGTACAGCAAATACATCCGTCCCAAAATGCTCAAACACAACAATGAGTACTACGGCACGCGAGCCAGCGTCGTTGCAGCTGCTCGTTTCCTCATTCTGCAGTTTCCCTACGATATTCCGTATGCCCAGGGTGGAGCCCAACATGTCGAACAGGGGCGCGGACATTATATCTGGGCCTATTGGTCTCAGAACAACGAAAACACCAAAACCAAACTCTCTGAGGCACAGGTCTTTGGTCTCAATTTGACCAAAAATGATTACAATGCCTCGCTTACACGCACAATCATTCGCAATACAGCCATACCCTGGGGCGCATGGGATGATTCCATTCCATACGAAACGCTCACAGATGATAAGAAAAAGACCCGCAACGGCACCTATAAATTCAATGGTTTGGAATGCTCCGGATTCGTGACGTGGGCCTTAAAGAATGGCCGTTTGAACCTCGGTGACTGGACGACCAATATGTTCGCCTACAACGGCTCCTGCGTAATAGATGGTAAAATCAAGAGAAACTTCAGATGCAAAACGCATGTAAACCAAGAGATGAACAAGATTCCCAAAGAGAGGAAATCGACAGTAATAGATGGCAAAACGGTCTCTTTGTGGTACGGTTCGTGTTCCAACAGCCACAATAAACTGACATCCGCCTATGAAAAATTAAATAAATTAAAGGATACCGACTTTGTACAATTAAACTGCAAGTGTAAATCCAAGAGCGATTGCAGCAATTGTGAACCCGATATTCAGAAGATATTCAACAAAGCCAAAGCCGGCGATCTTCTGTGGAAAGGCGGATATATTAACAAAGATAAAACATTATATAACAATGGTCACATTGCGATGATCATCGGTTTAAAACGCGATAAAAACAACAACGTCACCGATATCGAAGTCGGCGAAGCCGTTACATCGAGCGGCAACAAGCTGAGGCAATGGACGATTTCCACATTCGCAAAAGATTCGGTCTGGGTAAACACCACATCCAATGCGACGTTCCTCATCAAGATGGACAATGTCTACAATTACTATTCAGACAAATATAATATCACAACGAAAAGTGAAAAGAGCGATTGTCCGAACAACGTCAAATCCGGCGGCAATTGCTACAATTATTCCGAAATGTACAATGAAGAGTTTAACGATGCCATAAAACAAGTAGAATTGCCCAAACGAGGTGATGTTGCGCATGATTGAACAGACTGACTCTATAACCATCCTCCCTCAAGGAGACACCCCATGAAACACAATCACTTCTCAACCTGGCTCTTCATCAGTACACTCGCCGTTTTCGGCTTCAATGCCTGCGACGACTCAAACGATACCACAACAGATACCCCGGAATGCAGTCCAGCGTGCACAGACGAACAGGAATGCATTAACGGCGAATGCAAACCGAAGAAAGGCGATGCCGACAAATGCGATCCTGCATGCACAGACGAACAGGAATGCATTAACGGCGAATGCAAATCAAAGAAAAGCGATACCGACAAATGCGATCCTGCATGCACTGACGAACAGGAATGCATTAACGGCGAATGCAAATCAAAGCAGAATCAGGATACCAAGGTTTGCGACCCGGCATGTAATGATGATGAGGAATGCATTGAGGGTGAATGTAAACCCAAAACCGACAATGATCCCTGCCATGCCCAGTGCGACGAAAACGAAATCTGCAGCAATGGCGAATGCATTCCCCAACAGCCGCAGGAACTCGTTTGTGCCCCCGCATGCAATGAAGATGAAGAATGCATCGAAGGCGTCTGCGCTCCCAAAACCAAGCCGGGAACCGGTACCAACGACGAAGAGATCGAAGATGATGACTTGCCGCCGGACGACGGTACCGGCGACGATGACACGACGACGATCGAAACTGAAGTCTCCGTCCTCGTTACCCCCGTCGACGGTCTGGTCACCGTCCAGGGCAAGCAAAATGCCTCCTTCACGGTTGTACTGAATCAGCCGCCTGCCAAAGATGTCGCAATTCCAATCAAAAGTACCAACGACAAGGCAGGAACCCTCTCGACATCCAAACTCTCATTTACCTCCGATAACTGGAATTCGCCTCAATCCGTCACCATTACAGCGACGCAGACCTCACTTGCAGATGCCATTACTGAATACAATATTATCGTGGGCCCCACTCAGAGCGAAGACGCCAAATTCAACAATATCAAGGAAATCACCGTCAAGGTTTCGCACCAGAATGCCCCGGATTCCGGTGCTGTCGTCCCTCAAAAACTGACGCTCAACAAGACGAATGCAAGTCTGCTGCTCAAAGGATCCCCCGTCACCATCAAAGCAAGCTTCGACAAAGCCGATGTCAGCGACAAATATGTATGGTGGGAAATTCAGAATACGACAGATTCCGTCGATGTATCGAGTCTGGTCGATGTTGCGATGGACATGAAGACTCGCTCCATCACCATTAAAAGCAATGTCGTACCGAATTCGAAGATATGCCTCAAGAAAAAACTCGATCTGGCCAGAACGCTCAAAGTTACTGCGAAACACAGCAGCGGCCTCGAAGCCTCAGCCACCGTCGAACTCAAGCCCTATCTGAGAACAGGCCTGAGCCTCGGAAAACTCAAAAAAATCAGGGATTTCAACACACTGGGGCATCTCAATAAAACGCCCGCAAAAGGAACATATGAACTCGGCAATATGGAATGCGGTTATTACGATGCCCATACGGCTCAGGTCATGAACCACGATATGATCAGCGAGTATGTCCAGCCGCTGATGTACAAAGCCGGCAGCTCGTATTACGGCACGAGGGCAAGCGTCCTCGCGGCAGCCAGATTCCTGGTTACCCAATTCCCGAAAGACATTCCCTACGCCAGTGCAACGATGTACGACAACGAAGCCGTCCCCCCGACGATCGGACGATATACCTGGACGAGTTACGATTATAACGAAGATCGAAACAAAGTCCGCATGTATGGACTCAACCTGACGGACATGGCATACAATAGTTTCGTATCCTTCGAAGACAGCAATATCGTCATGGGCGGCCCGAATCAGGATAAAATCACCCCCTGGGCCTGCGAAGCCAAAACATCAAAAGGAAAACCCGTCACCAAAAACGGCAAGGAAGTAAAGTATCCCTACAACGGACTCTGTTGTACCGGCTTCGTTTCGTGGGCACTTCACAATGGCAGATTCTATCTCGGTGACTGGAAGAGCGTCCTTCTGGCTAAAAATGGAGCATGTCTGAATACCAAAGGTAATAAGGTGCGCAATTACCTGTGCAAGGGTATCGTCGACGATACAAAACAGAATTCCGCTGGGAAACCGTATCACTGGTCAAACGCCAATGGTCGCCATCACGCTGTATTCACCAAATTCAGTCAGCTTAAAGAAGCAGATTTAATTCCAATTGAGAATTTAAAGGGCAGCAGTCTCAAAGATACTAATTTTAAAGCCGGAGATTTGCTGTTTTTTACAAAATACAAAGGCTGTCCGTTAGAGCAGAAAAAGAATGGAAACAAAGTTTGCCCCACGGATGAAACGAGCTGCAAAACCCGTTCAGCCGGCCATGTTGCCATGATCCTGGGAATTTCCCGCAATACCGATGGCTCGGTTAAATATGTTTATGTTGCCGAAGCCAATCATGCAGGCAATGAGCTGACTGCCTATACACTGGAAGGTCTGAAAAAACATTGGAAAAGAATTACAGCCGACGAAAATGGCATATGTAAATTTTCACGCCTGATCCAAATGGATCGCGTATATAATTACGCTCATACAAAGAATCCCACCACCGTCAAGGAAGATCTCAATACCTATAAATATACGGAACTCTGGTTCTGATTAAAATCAGACACGCCCCAGCGGGGCGTCACATCCGTAGCCCATAGCCGTGGGTGAAACCCACGGATGGGTTTTGTATGTGGTCGCACCAATGTAGAGACGTTTCGGGAAACGTCTCCCCGAACCCCAGCACCATATGTAATATCAGGCAGCGAGCGTAGGGGCGACCCAATCATTCCCCGTCTTTGACGGTCAAAACATTGCTCACGGCCATTTTTGCCCCGCCGCCATTACCATGTCCCATAATTTTAAATATGGAATCCTCGCTCGCCTGGAGCGAGCCCACCGCGGTTGCCGTAAACGTCGAAGTATAGGGCGTCGGATCGGAGGTGTACTGAATGATATATATAAACGGTTTGTTGATGGAAAAATTCAGTTTTGTCCAGGGGGGATCATTGAGTTTAAGCGCGGGATCCTCCGGAGAAATGCGCTGACCGACGACGACAGTTCCCTCCCAGACCTTCACATCCGTACAGGGCGTCGGATCTCCGGTTTCTTCGCAGCCCGGGAAAAAGTCCTTGCGAATGTCGAAGCCCTGATCATCAAAAACATGTTCTGTACTGAAATAGGCAATGGCCCCATCGGCCACGGATCGCAGCATCCCCTTGGCTTCGCTGTTCTTGGCCTCCCGCATATAGCGGCTGAATCCGGGAATGGCTATCGCCGCTAGAATACCGATGATGGCAACGACGATCATGAGTTCGATCAGCGTAAAACCGTGCTGTTTCATCAGACTGCTCCTTCCCCCATCCTCGTCATATACAACAAAAAACAACGGCCTGCTTTTCGGCAGGCCGTACTATATAAATACAGTAATTAATTATTTACCGCATTCAGCTTTACCACTAGCAGATGCAACACCTGTCTTGGACTCTTCACATTCCAGAATATTGCCGAGTTTACCTTCTTTAGTACCATTGAGAATAAAACCAGAGTCTTTCTCTTCGTTCAGGCTGGCACCAGCACTCGCCCCAAAAATACTATTATCTGCTGTGGTACCAGCACTGGAATACTGATACTGATAATAATACGGCTTATTGATCTGGAATTTGAGGTGGTTCCAGGGAGCTTTTTTCAGAGCTGCTATCGTTGTTGTGTCAGTAGGATCATTCTTCTGACCAATAACCGAGATGGAACCAATTGTCATTGTAGCAGATGCTGCATATGCATTTCCCAATTCATTTGATCCAGGATAGAGTCTCGACTGCGGTTTCATGCCTTTATCATCATAAACATGTTCAGATTCGAAATAAGCGAGGGCACCATCGCCGATGGCTTTCAGGTTGTCCTTGGCTTCGGCGGTCTTGCTGTCCTTAATGTAACGCATAAAGCCGGGGACGGCAACAGCAGCAAGAATACCGATAATGGCAACGACGATCATGAGTTCGATCAGGGTAAAACCTTTATTCGTCTTCTTCATATTGTTCTCCTGCCCTTTGTGGGCGGTTTGCAGCTCGCACTGAGCCGCGTAAAAGATTTCGGATTCGGATGAATCCCGAGATTTTGGATCCAGACATGGACCCGACGCGTGCCTATAAAGCCAGAACCATGCCACGTCAAATTTTTTATATTTTTACAAGCAGTTAAGCCAATTTCCGCTATTTTTACAACACGCCGATGAACCCCGGCAACCCATTTTCGGCATGCCCTTTTTTGTCCACTGACAATTTTTGTCATTGCTCTCGGTGACAATTTTTGTCATCGGGTAGTCAAAACATCATTATATATGATATTCCTTACCCCCGGTAGCTGACGCAACCGGCGGCTACTCGTCGTGAACCCCTCCGGGGTTCAATATATATGATATTCCTTACCCCCGGTAGCTGACGCAACCGGCGGCTACTCGCCGTGAACCCCGCCGGGGTTCAATATGTATGATATTTCTTACCCCCGGTAGCTGACGCAACCGGCGGCTACTCGCCGT
>JAFRYG010000091.1 GCA_017441205.1 Pseudomonadota bacterium | reverse complement strand
CCCCGCAACGCCCCGGCCAGGCATTATTCAGAGATTCTCCAGGTATCGATAGGAGGTTTATATGAGAAAAATCACTTTAACCGGTTTGTTCGCCCTATGGGTACTCGTCCTGTTCGGCTGCACAAACACAGAAACCGGCGTCAGCAGGCGTTCAAGCGACACCCTCGATATGGGCGGCGCAAGCTACGCGAGTGCACAGGAAAATGAAAGCAATGCATTCGGCACAAAAAACCCGGGGCTTGACAGCCAGCCTCTCAATAAACCCTCCAAAGAACTCCTCGGCGATTCCGGACAATACGAAGGACTCGTCATCGACGTCAAACCACGTAAAGAAACAGCTTATATCAACGAAATCATCGAGTTCACCATCGATATCAAATACGACGATGCCGTCTCCTCAAACCCGCAGTTCGTCGTTGTCCTCGAAAAAGCTTCCGGCGCCAATGGTTCTCTCGTCGTCGATTCGGAATACTTGTTCAACACTCAAAAATTCCCGCCCGAAAGCAATCGCGCCGTCGTAAAACCTGATGCATCCGACAAAATCGTCGTTCGCGTCCAGACTGGCACTCACTACAATAACAGCCCCTCCACCCCCATGTATTACCTCAATGTCTGGCATGCAGACGCCGACAAACCAACGTGGGATGAAGAGGGTGAAACCAGCCCTGCCGCTAAAATCTTTGTCAAACGGCCGCCGCAGATCGGCGTCGACTCGGAACTCACCGAAGGAACAAAAGATGTCGATAATGATCTGACCGTTCCGGTATTTCCCGAGGATAATCCCACAAAATTATCTTCCGCAATGCTCGTCCTGCTCGACTCCCCCGATGTCAAGCTCTATGCTCTCGGCAAGAAAAAACTCGCCGTTCAGCTCGAAGGAAAATGCGGTGAGGAAGCTGCAACCGCTTCATCAAGCTCATGCAAACTCTCCGGTGAACCCATTTGCTGGACTTTCGTCGAAACAACCGAAAAAAATCCCGGAAAGGTAGAAGCTGACCAGGATCAGACCTATACCAAAGGCGCACAGTTCGCGAATCCCAAAACCAAAACCGGCATCAATTCCGGATGCGGAAAAACAAATGAAGACGGAACGTTCTGGGCCGAAGTCAATACCGGATCCGCATACAATGCCCGTTACTATCTCAACTTCTTCCATCCGCTCGCTTCGCCCGCCACATATCAAATCGATACCTACGCACTCCCGGCAACGCTCGGAGATACCGGAAGCACAGCTGCAATTACGGAAGATGGTCTCAAAGTCGATCTTTCCGAGGCTGAAAAAAATCCCGAAACCGGCAACAACGAAATCTCCGGCTGCAGCGCAACAAAAGTTTTGAGCAAAATCTTCGCAGACGACGACGATGATGTAAAACTGGCTATCGAAGATAAATGCGGGAAAATCGATCCTTCTGCATGCGACGGTTCCGATGGATGTTCTAGCGATTCCTTCACCTGCAAGCTCACCCAGCTTCCCAGCGGTACCTGGGCCGTCCAGACATGCGATGGTAAAACAATCATGCATGATGTTGATGGCGACGGTTTCGAAGATCCCATCCACCTGGTCTTCGTTCAGGACGACGAGGGCAATTCATATTTCAACGGGTACGACACCGATGGCGACGGCATTGTCGATGTCGCTGCTGATCCCTGCCTCTACATGAAATCCTGCGGTAAAAACACATTCGTGTGCAGCACCGAAAAATCCGGCACCTATAAAAAGTGCTCCAAAATCAACGCTCCCATGAATGAAGCCCTCCAAATCTTCGTCAAAACCCGCGACAGCGATGGCAGTGAATCGGCTTCAGGATCAATTCATGCCAGGATTATCCGCGGCCCCAACCCGCCCAATAATGCCATGTTAAATTCCAAGGATGGCGATGAAGAAACGGATATCGATGCAAGCAAATCAAGATTTACCATTAATCTGTGGTCTGGTACCGCTTATGATGCTCTGTATTACATCGAACTGACAGGCTCAAAGACAAAATCCGTTCTCATCCCGGTAGCTGTCCTCAATTCCATGTCCATTCCAACGGCTCCGGGTGATAAACCGGATCCCAGTGCCGCACAGCCAGGCGGTGAAGCATGGACAGCTCCCGGCGAAATGGGAGCTTACATCCCCGATATTGGCCCCGTCGTCATTGAATTGCCGGATGGCGCAATCCAATCCATTACCGCTCCCGTCGTCAAAACACTCGACCTCAGAGTCATCGTCCGAAAGGAAAATAAAACCAAAACCCTCGTTCAGAATACCAAAACCTGGTGGAAAGTAACTCGCGGCAAATCCAAAAATAACAACGCGACTTTGGTTTCCAGCACTGCTGTCACAAATTCAAAAGGTGTCGCAAGTGATCAGCTCTATACCGGAACCGGATATGACTCACTGTATTACATCAGCGTTTTCCACCCCAACTACCTCAATGACAAGAAAGAACCTATTCCCTTCATCTTCACGGTTCTGACATCCAATAATACCGGATCCGTCCCGGGACCAACTCCCGGACACACGACCTATCCTGAAGGTACGACGACACTCGAAAACGGAAAAGAATGCTCCGGTGAAGAATGCAATGGTCAGAATCTCGGTACAGTAAACGGTCAGAAAACGAGCCCCAAATATCCACAGGGTCCCGGCTGTACCATGACCATCGACAAATGCTCCAAAGATGATGCAGCCAAATGCTACAACGAAACAAATATTCCCGGATGCTGCTGCAAAAATAACTCCGATGTCGACAAAGAAGGAAAACAGGGATGCCTCGAACTTCAGATCGTTGACGATAGCTATAAAACCGCAAAAGTAGGTTCAACCCTGCCCGTCAAGGTACGTCTGGTCTGGCGCAATGGTACCGAGCTCACCCCGGTTCGTGACAATATCATCTGGACTCTCGATAAAGATCCCGAAGCTGATGGCTCTCTGCTGTCTTCCAAAACCCCGACGGATAAGGACGGCTACGCAATGATGCTCTTCAGAGTCGGATCCAAGGTCACCACATATGTTCTCAATGCAATGTATCCCAATATTCACAAAGATGGAAACATGGTCCCCCATAAAGTCCATGTCGCCGTCAGTGACGCCATCAATGATACATCCAAACCCTCCAACGACAATATCATCAACCTGCAGGTCGATTCATCCAGTGTTTCCAAGCTCTCCTTTAATAAGGTTTCGTATTACGTATTCTCATCCTATTACGTTCAGTGCGGCGAAGACTTCGTCTTTGCAGGTCCAAAGGAACGCGAAAAATCCTGCAACGATCCCAAATACGCTTCTTCAGAAAATAAGAAAGTATGCGATCTGAGCAGTGACAAACCCGGTGAATACAATACCTATAATGCCAGTTCAAAAGCCGTAAACCACAATGATCGGTTCGTCGTATACGCGGTCGCCGACAAAGATGGTGAACCGGTTGCCTACGGCTGCTCCGATATGAATCTGTTCGGATCTGCAACGACTGTCACTCCCAAAGACTGTGACAAAGAAGATAAGGACAGCGACGGCAAATGCCCGTCCAAAACGACGCGAGAGATGAACGTTAAAGTCAAACTCAGCGAAATGCCCGATATCATTCAGCCTTCCTATAAAACCAAAACGCTCGTCAATATCGGTCCGCTCATGAAAAAAGGTTCGCAGCTGGACAAGGCACTCGATTCTGTTTTCACACTCTATGACCAATACATCGGTGCAGATCCTGCTGAAAAAATCATGAATGAGGTCTTCAACAAATATCTATTCGTCGAATCCGAAAGAAATGACTGCGTCGATTGGTATCGCAAAGAAACTGCCGATTCTCCCAACCCACAGTGCCAGTTCGATACCCTGCGAAAATGCTGCTCCGATGAAAGCGAACCATGCAAGGAAGAATACAAGAGCTGCAAATGCCTCTGTGGAACCATGTATTATTACAACAAAATCAACAAGATCGGCAGCAAAGTCATGCCCCTCATCAAAAAAGGCATCAAGGCTCTTCTCAAAAAATATCTCAGCCCCGAAGCAATCCAGAGCAAACTCTGCAGCGTCTTCGACGGCATCCAGTTCGTTACTCTGACCGGTGATATTTCGCTCGAACCCAAGGATGGAAAATTCACTGGCTCCGCCAAATACAGCGGTGCCAATATTCCATTCACCTCCGAAAACATCGATCTCACTGAATCCATCGTCGAAGGAAAATGGCGCGAAGCAAAGCTCACCAATAACGTCGATCAGCTTTCCATCTCCGGTTTCACGCTGAATTTCACATACGGCGAATTCATTTACAAAGTCGTCGGAAAACTCATCGGTGCAATCGATACAGATCAAGAACCGCCTGTGGTTTCCTTTGCGAAGATCATCGATTGCGACAAGATTTTTGGAAAGATTTCCCTGCCCATCGTCGGAAGCCTCGGAGGACTCTCATTCCTCTGCAACCTCGGCCTGCAGTCACTCAATAATTACACCACCAATTTCGCCGTCAGCAAAACGCTCCCCATCAGCATGACGCTCCAGGGTTCTGCTGAATTCGAACGCGGCGAAAAATGCGAAGCCGCCAAGAATGGTGCCGGATGTCAATATCTCCAGATTACAAAAGGTATATGGGAAGGAACCGGTACGCTCGGTGAACAAAAAGCTGATGGCAAAACTCCGGATTCCACGCTCAACGGTATCTGGATCGGATATATCGACGGTTTCCAGGAACCCGAAATGAAATTCGGCGACAAAACAAAAGAAGAATTCATCGCCGAAAATAGCCTCTGCCGCCAAAAGATTCAGGAAAAAGCCGATGGCAAAGATCTGAAATCAAACAAGGCATGCCTCCTCGGTTCCTACGACAACGTCAAGGGTGGAACCTCGACAACCGCATGCAAGAAGGAAAACTGCAAAAACAGTGACTCCATCGTCGTCTGTTCCAAGGATGGCACATTCAACAGCAAATATGCTTCCGCAACACCGGGACAGATCATCATAGACGCCAATAAAGTCTGCAAGGCCAAAAACCTCGATTGCGAAACATCTTCAGATGAATGCTGCCAGAACCCCGAAGTCATCAACGGCGGAAAAGGCATCACCAACGAAGAATGCGACAGCAAAAAATGCGCTCCCAAAGCCTGTCAGAATAACCCCTCCATCTTCGTATGCGACGGTTCGGATTACCTGAACGAACCCGACGAAAACGGAGATAACCTCTGCTCGCCGGAATTCTCCGATCCCAAAGAATGCTACAAAGCAAAGGTCAAAGAAGCCTGCATGGGCAAATGCGATGAACCCGGCTGCATCATGAATTCGGAACTCGAAAACTGTCAGGCAGATGAAAACGCAAAACCCGAACCCAAGCCCACACCGACGCCCGATGTCATCGCCGAATGGAAATTCGACAGCTACTTCAAGGACGGAAAAGCCAACGATACGGACCTGACCAAAGACATCGTCGACGGTCTCGTCGCAACGAGTGGTGATTTCAAAGACAGCTTCGAATTCAAGTATTTCTGCAGCTCCATCAACGAACTCAAACTCGTTTCCGGGCCAGAGGGGTCTGTCGATGCCGTTTCAACAAAAGCCGTCAACGGCGACAAATCCGGATGCTATTTCTCCGTCGTATGCAGCGATGATGCGTCAAGCGCAGCCTACACCATCACAAAACTCGAATATAACCTCTATGGTGCCACGAGAACGATCCACTTCGAAACTGACAACGGTGTACCCGCTGGCTTTATCAATACGGCCAAGGAATGGAGATTGTCTGATATCGACTTCACTGCTGCCGAAAGCCAATTCTTTAGAACCGTCAAGATCTGGGGTACAATTCCTGGCAACGACAACGCCAATCCCAACGATTACAGCCCAATGAGGCTCCACGGAATCAAAGTCTACGGCATAAAGAAGGAAGCTGAAGGCGATTAATTCGTCATCCACTAAAACCAAAGGCCGCCTGATGGGCGGCCTTTTTTTATATATATTCAAATCAAATACCGGAAAACAATTCACAAAGTGCTGCAATGGCTTTCCCCCTGTGCGAAACACTGAGTTTCTGCTCCCGCGTAAGTTCGGCAAAAGTACATTGGGCTTCCGGACAATAAAACAACGGATCGTATCCGAAACCGCCTTTGCCGTGCTGTTCATTCAATATATGTCCATAGGCATGTCTTTCTATCGTCAGTTCCGCACGGCAGATACCCTCATCTTCTCGCCGTATCTCCCTCCCACGATTGTCATAAAAATGAATATCCCAGTCACACGCCTTCGGCGCCAGTCTTCGGATCACTTCAATATCCGCAGCATCCACCACCACAAGACATAATGCACACGCAAAATGTGCACCGCGCCCACTCTCCGGAACACCGGCCAGAGCCCTGAGCAGCTTGCGGTTGTTGGCTGCCGTCCTGTCCGGATCATCATCGATGTCAGGCGGTAAAATCGCATATCTCTGACTGTGAACCCCCGGCGCACCATTTAATGCATCGACACATAAACCGGAATCATCCGCTACAGCATTGACGCCAAATTCCGCACTGTATGCGCGAGCCTTAATCGTGGCATTTCCAACAAAACTGTCGGCATTCTCATCCACTTCTATGCCGTGCGGTGCCGTTTCAACGACGATTGACTGAATCGCGGCCGCAAATTCCTGCGCCTTATGCGCATTCTGGGATGCTAATATAAACTTCATGAATACATCCTTTTATATAGACGCTGTACTGCCTCAACGCTGATATTCCCGGAGTTTGGAGTCTGAATCCCTGTCTCAAAACTCAGTTCTGGCATCATGCTCTTTACATATCAATATATCTTTTACTCGCCTTTTGGCTGCGCCAATACGGCTCGCTGCTTCGGCTATTCGCTGCGCGAATACGCCTCCGCACGCACAGTTTCTCCGGTCTTGCGACCGTCAATACACTGTGCGGTATATATATTAATATGACACAAAAAACAAATGGCATCTGCACTGCAGATGCCATAACGTTACACATCAGCAATAGACAGATGCGAAATCAGGCATTCAAATCCTTGGTATAATTGTCGATTTCTTCTTCAATTTTACCCTTGAACGGGGATGTCAGAAGTCCAAGTTCCATCACGATTTTCACATCAGCATCAGAAACATTGAGTTTACCGGAAAAACCTTTACCCTTGATATCTGCCGCTGTTTTATCATCGTTCCACTTGATCTCACTAACCAGCGAACCGAATTTTTCCTGAAGTTTATCAGCCAGCGTGCTCACCGCTGCCTTAGCACCATCAAGACCGAGTGAATGTTTGATTTCGCGTTCGATTTTTGCCATTTTTTTTCTCCTCATGATCGGTTGTTGTTTGCAGTTCCGCAGAACTGCAAAATATACAAGGACAAACCTTAATTGTCCCACTTGATTAACTGATATTTGCTCAGCTTATTAAAGAAACGCGTTCGGTTGAGCGAAAGCGCGTCTGCTGTCTTTTCTGGATCTCGCTGATATTTGTCAAGAAGTTTGTCCAAAAGCCGCTTCTCGATCTCCGCAAATGTACCCTCAAGGAACGCATCTTCAGACGTTCCCCCATCCCCGGTTCCCTGGTTCGACTCCAGCTGGGCAAGGCGATCCTTAAGATGATCGATCTGAGCCTGCTGCGATTCATTCAGATTCTCAAGCATCTGAACCTGTTCCCGGAATACATCCGTCTCAGAAAGCGCAATATTCTTCGTCGACGCATCCGCGAGCTCTTCAAAATCACGTCCCAGGTCCGAAACCGTTATCACAGACCCTTCACAACGCATAACTGCTCGCTCTATCACTGAACGCATCTCGTTGAAATTCCCCGGCCAGCGATAGGACTTTAATGCAAGCATCGCCTCCGACGTAAATGATTCCACGGATTTATTCGAACGAATGGCCTGTTTCTGACGGAAGAAATCAGCCACAACATCCAAATCATCCTGCGTACGAAGCGGATCGACAACAATAATCTCTGCATCGCACTGACTGGCCAAATCCCGAAGCGCCTTCGGCAGACGCATCGGATCCCTTCGATATTGAGAAACAGAAAATGACTCGCCTGTATCATTTACGGACAGATAAAGGCCAATACTGTCGCGCGCCGGAAGCTTCTGGATCGTCTCCATAATATCCTTGAGCAGCGCTTCAGAAACCCTGTCCACATTCTGAATATATAAACCGCCCCCAGCTGCACTCTGAATCATCCCCGTGTTGATGCCGTCACCAAACATATCCAGGGCAAATATCGACTCAGGCATCTCCGCAGCATCGATCGTCAGGAATGCTCCTTCACTCCGCTGCTGATGCGCAGCCAGCGCCAATAAACGTTTTCCGGTTCCCGGTTCACCAATAAACAGAAGCGGAGGATCGAGTGATTCAATATCCTGAAGCGCAACCTTCTGAGCACTCGTAAATTCAATCTCAGAAAGCGCAAACTCGCGCAGCTGCTGGCTGTAAAGCGCCTGAACCTGGCTTCGCAGAAACCGGACTTCTTCTTCATATACCTTCGTATCGCACTCATCGACACCAACTTCAGGATTCTCAATGACTATCGGCTCATCATTGTGATTTACACCGGTATCCTCCAAATCCTCTTCATCTTCATCGATGAGACCATGCGGAAGTTCCCGCGCCGTCAGCGGTTCCGTGGGATTGCGAAGACCACGGGCAAGAGAGGCCGTCTCGTGACACTGGCGAACAACTTCATCCAAATCTTCCCCGACGTAATCGAGGCTGATCTCTGCAGACTGATAAACCATCGCCGGTCCATAGCAAAGCAGATCATCGATGAGCATCATCAGTTGTTCGCGCTGCGTCGATGAAAGCGCAATCAATACCGGCGCTTCGGGATCCGGTTCACCCGCAACGCTGACCAGGAATGTCAGACTCGTCAAAGTACCCGCAACATTGTCGGCAATCGGAAGCGCGATGACAATGCCAAGTCTTTCTGCAATCCCTGCAACAGGATCCCTGGGATCACGTTCCACGGATTCACCCGTAATACAGCCGCCTTCAATACGGAAAACCTCGAGAAAATCACGCCACGGCGTCGAAAGTACATTGACTTCCAGCCCGCTGATGGCACCCTCATCATCCGAACGCACGAGCGACACAAGATGCTTGGGGGCAGGACGATCAATCGCAATCTGAATCAGCCACTCATCACCGAGCAATTCATGAGCTTTGTCCAGTATTTTCCTAACCGGAGCTATCGAAAACATCGGATTGTCCAGACGCTCCGTATTGCCCTGAGCATTCTGGGTAATAAAGGGAAGAACATTGCCCAGGCTCTGAACCAGGATCATGCCCATCAAAAACCACTGTGCCCCCATCATGTCGCTGCGAAGCAGAGCAAAGACAAAAATCGAGAGCACACACGCCGTTCCGACTCCAAGCTCATAGGGCTGAATCGGAGTTCCAGGATTGCGATGACGCCGGACGAGGCATATCCCGCCATCAATAAAGGTATAGATGATGGCCCACAGCATCGGCAGAAATGAAAAAGTATCCGGCTTCAAATCGAAATTCGAATCGATGTTTCCACCCCATAATACCGGCATTTCACAGATGCACAGCCATATCGGAAGGAGCAACGTCGCGCAGGGACCTGCAAAACAGGCAATTCTTATCCACGGCTCAACTTTCTTCCCCGATCGATTGCTTACAAAATGATAATCCAGATCCACGACTTTAAACATCGTCAATCCTATCATTCCGAACATCAGCACGATCGGAATACAGCTCAAAACCGGCCAGAGGCCAAGCGTCATGAGCCCGACACATCCAAGCCCCAGAACGAGATTCGACCAGACATAGTTTCGCCTGCGGTTGACCTGCGTGCTCTTCCAGGCAACGAGCCCCATCAGGGCAAAAAGCACCAGAATCAACGAACAGCCAAAGGTGCGTCCTGCCGCACTGCGAAGTTCCACTGTCGCATTGACGATCTCTTCCTGACGCCTGAAAACGACAGACACTGCACCGGATTTGGATTCCAGAATGCCCTGAAGTGCCTGAAAATCGACGCCCTCCAGCGGTGAATAACCACCATCATCGTTCGCAATCAAAACCGGTTTGTCAGTCGAATGAAGCCCAACGGGAATCGCTCCGTGCGCAAAATCCGAAGCCTGGACCGGGCGCTGAAAACGATTTCCAGTCCGGCGAATCGTCAAATCGGCCGAATCTGATTCATGAAGCAGCTGAAAATAAAATGCAGTCTTCGTCTGAACGGGCTTGCCCGAAACCGCCTCGATGATGTCTCCAGGCTGAATATCGTCCACCGACGAAAAAACGCGCTTGACGACGACACCATTCCCCTCGGCTGTCGTCTGCGCTCCTATCTCAAAATTCACGCGCGGCATCAGCGCACTTAACACCAGACAGGACAAACAGAAAAGTCCCGTCACGGTCAAAAATATGGCATGCAGTTTCGAAAAGCCGCGTGGTGTATGCGAATTCAACATTAATATCCTCTTTGCGCCCAAAAGCGAGCACGCTCTTATAACGTGTTTTCGACAATCAGGGTATTCGATTTTAATACCATCCTCACGACAGCATCATTCTTTCACATATCCCAACAGCGGTTCGACATTCAACCGGGATCCGGAAAGACTTGTTCCAACACAATCCATAGGCTTTTTTGCGCGTATTGAGCTGCAGGGCCAGCGAAATAGCGCAAAACCGGCAGGCGTATTGGCCGCAGGACCAATAGCCGCCGGCCCAAAACAAAAAAGAAAATACAGATGTATCAAATGCCCATGTCGCATGGGCGATGGCTGCGCCGCTCCCGGTTCCCCAAATCTCTTGTCAAAATACAGTCAGCCAGATAAAAAAGATCCTCCGGTCCGAATCGGAACGATGTAACGTATTTCAAGGAGAAATCATGTCAAAGCGCCATCGTCTGCAAAACTACATCCTGCAAAGATTTGAAATTCAATTCGACGACATCTGTTCGCGCGGTTGGGGACGAGGCAGCTTTTATGATGAAACCAATCACCTCATCGAAGTGGAGGCGCGCGGGACAATTCCCGGCGATGTTGCAATCGTCGAAGGCAGAAGAATTGAGGATTCCAGGCTGCAGTGCGCGCTGATTGAGCTCAAAAGTCAGAAATATGCCCGAAAACCACTCGACTGCCCGCACGCAGGCGTCAGAACATGCAAGGACAATGGATGCGGCGGATGCACGCTGCGGGAATTTTCCTACGAAACGCAATGCCGGATAAAACAGGGCATCCTCGAACGACTGCTCCGGAAAAAAGGTATCAAAACGCCCGTATCCCCGATATTGCCGTGTCTGACTCAGAATTATTACCGCAATAAAATGGAACTGACCTTTGGCCCCGACGGCGGAAATGAACCGGGACTCGGCCTTCATCCCTCCGGATACAAACACGAGGTCATTCAGATGAAGTGGTGCGATATGATTTCGCCGCTGTTGCCGGAACTGGCACAAAAAACGACCGAATGGATGAAATCGTTCGGCATTCCCTACTATGTCTTCCGAGAAAACTCCGGCTTCCTTCGACTCCTTTCGCTGCGCGAAGGCAAACGAACCGGAATGAATATGCTCATCCTCACCACTGCCGGCTGCGAAACGGTTCAGACCGCAAACGGGCCCATGTCCGCAAGGGAAGTCATCGATCATTATGTCAGTCATGTCCTTAAAAACCTCAGCTGCCCCATCGATACGTTCTATTGGACTGCCGTTACCGCACAAAAAGGACATCAGACAAGACTCGATGATTACCTGATATTCGGCCCCCCAGTCCTGAAAGAAAAAATGCTCATGCCGGACGAAGAACATGCCCTGCATTATGAAATCCTGCCCAGAGCATTTTTCCAGCCCAATACGATCCAGGCCGAACGGCTCTATCAGGTCGTCCTCAATCAGGCTGCCCCATATATGACGCCGGATACTGCAATGCTCGACCTCTATTGCGGAACGGGCACCATCGCACTGAGTTTCGCACGCCACGGTCACAAAGCCATCGCGATTGATATCGAAAAACAGGCCATCGAAAATGCACGTGAAAACGCCAGAAATAATGGCCTCGAAAACCAGATCGAATTCTACGCAGGAGATACCGCCGAAATCCTCAAATCACTTCTGGATGCCAACGCTAATTTCTCTGACTGGCTGCTCGTCGTCGATCCCCCGAGACGGGGATTGCTGCCCACCGCGTATCGCCAGATTATGCGTATCGGACTTAAAACCATTATCTATGTTTCCTGCAATCCGGAATCCCTTGCAGAAGATCTCCTGAAATTTCAATACGATGGATATGAAATCGTCTCCATTCAGCCCGTCGATATGCTGCCGCAGACTGCGCATCTCGAAACCGTCGCTGCACTCCGGCGAAAGGATTAATGATGGATAAGTCCTTATTTTTCGTGTAGTCATTAAGAATTCGTGGTAGCATAAAGTACAGCTCTGTTCTCAGGGTGGTCTTTCATGCGCATATTTTCTGAGTTTTCATAATGGAAAGCAAATTTATCCCAACGCTCCAGGCCGGTAATGGCTATACGTACTTAAAACTGAAAGGTATCCTGGATGAAGACAACCTCCTCGCCAACCTGCTCTCGCAGATTCAGGGGCGCCTTCTCCTCATCGATATGGCAGAAATTGAACGCATCAATTCGTGCGGTGTACGTGACTGGGTGAACTGGCTCAATCAGATACAGGCTTTGGGGATTGTCGTCATATTGCTCCGGTGCTCACCTTCTGTAGTGTCGCAGGCCAATATGGTGACCAATTTTGCTTCAGATGCATTCATTCACAGCTTCTATGCCCCCTATGTTCATCCCGATACAGGCGATGAACAGAGTGTCCTGCTGTTCACTGAAGATCTCCGACAAAATCAGCCCATAAAAGCGCCAAAAATATTCAACGAAAACGGAGAAGAACTGGAATTCGATGAATTTGAAGAATCGTATTTCGCATTCATCAATGATCCGAGAATAATGAATTATCAGATTCCGGACGATATTCAGGCTGTCATACAGTATTTCCTGCCCGAATCTGCCACGCGGCAGCCTGTCATCTCGCATCGCCAGCAGCAAGTCAGCGTGCCGGCAGCCGCCCCCCAACCCATACAGCAAAATTATGGGCCATCGTACAATTCCTATGGCTCCGGAATCCGTGCAGCACAGAATCCATACGCCTCTGCAATGAGCAACCCTGCACAGAATCCTTACGCTTCTGCGATGAACAACCAGCCGCAGAATCCATACGCTTCTGCGATGAACAACCAGCCGCAGAATCCATACGCCTCCGCGATGAACAATCGTGCCCAAAATCCATACGGAGGACAGGCTCAGGCTGCTGCACCCTACCAGCAGCAGGCCAATTACAGCAATCCAAGACAATCTGTGCCGGCAGCTGTACCACAACCTGCGCAGCAGATGATGAGGCATTCACAGCCGCCGATCCCCTCATCTTCCGGGTATCAGCAGATCCCTTATGCCAAATCCGAAGAACAACAGCCCGCTGCTGCGCCGGCAGCTCAATCAATGCAGCAGGACAATTACAATGCTCAGCCAAAACCTGCGCCACAGCCCATATCTCCATTGGCGGCACAGTCCATGGCACGACAAGCTGCGGATCCCGTTGCAGACATTACATCTCAGCCTATCGCCGCTGCACAACCCCGCCGTACCAGCTCAAACAATAACCAGCAAATCCAGTTCAACATGCCGCCCAAAAGGGAGAAACAGCGTCGAAATATCATCATCGGTGGATCCATTGTCGCCATTTTGTTCCTCATTCTCATCGGCGTGCTGATCGTAAAAAATTTCACGTAACCAGTGTTCTGAATGGATTTCCCTTCGCAGAACAGTCTTTTTTCGTTTCCCGATAGAGTTCTTTAATCATTTTATGGCTAGTAAAAAAATTCGCTGCTCTTTTTGCGGCAAGGAAGAAAAAGAAGTCCGGAAACTCGTTTTCCGTAAAGACACACCCAATGAAGGCGTTTGCATTTGTGACGAATGCACCATGAAATGCATGGGAATGCTCATGCAGGAAGAAAGCAAGGCTGCCGAAGAAAAAGAAATCACAGTCTCCGCTGCCGATATGAGGCCTTCAAAAATTAAAGCCTTCCTCGACGATCATGTCATCGGGCAGGATCGCGCAAAAGTCGCTATGAGCGTCGCCATCTACAACCATTATAAACGCATCGAGAATATTCATACGGACAAGGATGACGATGTCCAGCTCACAAAAGGCAATATTCTCATGATGGGACCAACCGGATGCGGTAAAACCCTCATCGCGCAGAGTATCGCAAAACTCCTCAACGTACCCTTTACTGTCGCTGACGCCACCACATTGACCGAAGCCGGATACGTCGGTGAAGACGTCGAAAATATCATCAAAAATTTATGGATCGCTGCCGGAAAAAATATCGAACGCACATCCAAAGGTATCGTCTGCGTCGACGAAATTGATAAAATCGCAACGCGCGGCGACAAAGGACGTGATGTCGGCGGCGAAGGTGTTCAGCAGGCTTTGCTCAAAATGATTGAATCCGGTTCCGTCACATTCACTCCGGACAGCGCCAAAAATCGACCGCAGCAGGATGTCATTCAGGTCGATACCACCAATATCCTGTTCATTTTCTCCGGCGCATTCAACAATATCGGAAGCATCGTGCAAAACCGAATCGGTGTCAGCGGCCTCGGATTCCACAACGAACCCGTCGCCAAAACAACCGACAATGATGTCGAACTCCGAAGACAAGTCGAAACCATCGATGTCATTAAATACGGTCTCATCCCCGAATTCATGGGACGTATCCCCATCATCGTCACGCTCGATGACCTCGATGAAGCCGCTTTGCTCGATATCATGTGGAAACCCAAAAACAGCATCCTGCGGCAGTACGAACGCCTCTTTGAACTCGACAATATCAAGCTCACCGTCACTGAAGACGCAAGAAAAGCCATCGTTCGCGAAGCCATCCGCAGAAAGAGCGGCGCAAGAGGTCTGCGCTCCATCATCGAAGAAGTCATGCTCGATGTCATGTACGAAGTCCCGTCCATGAACGGCGTTTGCGAAGTCATCATCGATGAAGGCGTCGTCCTCAAGGAACACGCTCCCGACCTCAGGTTCTTCCAGAACGCTTCATAATCATGCGCCCCCTCAAATGGGGGCGTTCTATTAGCCTACGTTCCCGGTAAAGACGTGCGTTCCGCTCGTCTCTGATTACTCACAATCCAAGTAATGACGGGCGGCCAGCTCGTCTCTCCAAACAATATAAGGTCCTCTCTATGCCGAGTTTTCGTTGCGGGTTTGTCGCGCTCGTCGGTCGCACAAACGCCGGAAAATCTACCCTGGTCAATGCTCTAACCGGTGAACGTGTCAGCATCACGAGCTCCAAAGCCCAGACGACGCGCGATAAAATTCGCGGAATTGTCAATCGCAAAAATGCTCAAATCGTCTTTATCGACACCCCGGGACTCCATCTGTGGCTCAAAAGAACGCTCAATCAGGTCATGATTCAGAACGCACTCTCGACGCTCGGGGATGCAGACTGCGTACTCATGCTCATCGATGCTGCACACGCCCTCACGCCTAAAGGCGAAATCCAGGAAATCGAACAGAATCTCATCGAGGCGCTCCAAAAAGCAGGACGTCCCACAATCCTCGCCATCAATAAACTCGATATGCTCAAGGATCCTTCGGCTCTGCTCCCCATCATCGATGCCTACAGCAAAGCCTATCCTTTCAGCGAAATCGTCGCCGTCAGCGCACGAAAAAAGAAAGAATTCCCAACGCTCCTCGATGCCATCGAAAAATATCTCCCCGTTCAGGACGCACTCTATCCAAAAGAATTCTACACCGATCAGTCCGAACGATTCCTGGCATCCGAAACCATACGCGAAGTCATTTATCGGCAAATGAGCAAGGAACTCCCCTACTCCGCCGCCGTCGAAATCGATGATTTCAAATCCATGCGCGCCAGCAACCGCATCGAAATCAAAGCTACCATCTACGTCGAAAGAGAAAGCCAGAAAGCCATCTTCGTCGGAAAAAAAGGCGCCGCCATCAAACAGCTCGGAATCGAAGCCAGATCCCAGCTCGCTGACGCTCTCGGCGCAAATATCCAGCTCGAGCTCGTCGTCAAAGTCAAAGAGGACTGGAGCGAAAATCCCAAAGATCTAAAATCCTTCGGATACCTTGAGGAAGATAAATAAAATGAAAGAAAGACTCCCCGTCGTTGCTCTCGTCGGACGGCCAAATGTCGGCAAATCAAGACTTTTCAACCGGTTCGTTCGCTCAAGAATGGCCATCGTCGAAAATACTCCCGGCGTCACAAGAGACCGGAACTACGGTACCGCCCACTGGAATGACTGCAGATTCACCGTCATTGATACCGGCGGCTTCGAACCAGAATCCACCGACATCCTCCTCGAACAAATGAGAATTCAGGCAAAACTCGCCGTCGAAGAGGCCGATGTCATTCTATTCGTCGTCGACTCTCGCGCAGGTATGCTCCCCGCAGACCAGCAAATCGCAGAAATCCTCAGACGATCCAGCAAACGCATCATCCTCGTCGTCAATAAAATCGACCAGCCCAAGCTCATCGAACTCTCTTACGAATTCTACGAACTCGCTTTCGATGAAATGTTCCCGGTCTCCGCTGAACACGGGTTCAATTTCCCCGAACTCGTCGATGCCGTCACCCAGGACTTCCCCAAGAATGACACCGAAGAAAATAAACGCGCCAAATTCGTGATCGACAACGATTTCGGCGAGTTCACCGAAGAATACGTCAGGGAATTCGGAGAATATCCAGACCATTCTCTCCCCGATGAATTCGACGGCGAATCCATGGATGAAGACGAATTTGACGAAGATGAAGACGACCAGCAATTTGACGACGAAGATGGCGAAGATACCGAAGTCGGCGAAGAAGATTCGGATTTCGAACAGGAACAGCCGGATCAATACCAGACCCAGGAAGATCTCGATCTCTACGAAGTCCCTTCCACGGCTTCGGATGCCGACGCACTCGCAGAACGCGTCCTGCACGAAACCATCTATGTCGCAGTTCTCGGAAAACCAAATACCGGAAAATCCACGCTCATCAACCGTCTGCTCGGATACACGAGACTCCTGACCGCAGATATCGCAGGCACCACGCGCGATACCATCGATTCCGAACTCGAAGGGCCCGACGGACAGCAATACGTCCTCATCGATACCGCAGGTATTCGCCGCAAAAGCGCAATCAGCCAGCGCATCGAAAAGTTTTCCATCATCAAGGCCCTCGATGCCGTCGAACGCGCCGATGTCGTACTCCTCGTCGTCGATGCTCAAACCGGCGTCACCGAACAGGATCTCAAAATCGCTTCACTCGCCATTGAACGCGGATGCGCAATTGCCGTCCTGCTCAACAAATGGGACGCCATCGCGAACAAAACTGACCGTTCCGCCGCAGAACATATCAAAGCCGCACGCGAACGCCTCTCCTTCATCGATCACGTTCCCGTCTTCACCATCAGTGCGCTGACCGGCCAGAGAACAAACAAAATCCTCGACATCGCCAAAAAACTCTACACCACGGCCAGTTCCCGCGTCTCCACCGGCGAACTCAACCGCGTTTTCCGAAGAATTCTCGAACAGCACAACCCGCCGACAGTTGGAAGCCGCAACCTCAAATTCTATTTCGCACAGCAGGTCGCCATCCGCCCACCCACGTTTGTACTTCAGGTCAACGCCCCCGAAATCGTCCCCACCGACTACAAACGCTATTTGATCAATCAAATCCGCGCCTACTACGGTTTCGAAGGCACACCCATCAAAGTCCTGTTCAAACGTCCCGCCGGCCGCCGCAAATGGGTCAAGAAGGGTCAAAAATAAATTATTATATTAATATATTTTTTTCGCAGGGGGCAGATGCCCCCTGCGCTGCTATTGGCTTCGCCAATACGCAGCTACCCCCACTGCGGGGGAGAATCCCCCCGCAACGCCCCCCGTTTCCGAAATCCAAACAACTCGCCTCAGTTCGCAAGGGGCCGCTAACCAATAGAAATCAGACAGTTCAGAAGCGGATCCTGCGGCTCATATCGCACATCACATTTGCACGGCTTTTTTGAAGACGACGACAGATTTTTCACCGGCATCTGCCCCATCCAGCACCTTCCGT
>JAFRYG010000002.1 GCA_017441205.1 Pseudomonadota bacterium | reverse complement strand
TCGGAGCAGTATCAAAAGACGGCAAATGCCCAGGCCAATATCGATATCACCTATCAGTCGCGTCGATCCGCCAAGCGCTTCCTGACTCAGGAACTCATGGCCTACGAGTCCGGCGAAGGCAATGTGAACGATCTGATTTCTTCACTGACGACGTACATCGAGCAGCGATCGATGTACCTGCAGGCATTGCACGATTATCGCGTGGCACTGGTCAAGCTGCAGAAAATGACGGGTGCGCCCGAAACGTCGATGCTCGTCGAATAATTTTTTATTTTTATTTGTGTGGAGGGGGCAACGCCCCCTGCGGCGCTATTTGCAGGCAAATACGCGCCTACCCCCAATGCGGGGGTGCCCGCAACGCCCCGCGCCCCATAATCCAAACAATTCGCTTTAGCGAATGCCCCGCGCCCCTGCTGGGCGCTTTTACAGATGTTCCGTGGAACGTCTCTGAATACAAATCGCTAAATCCTAAATCCTGTTACAATTCAGCCCTCGTTATTTCATTACGCAGAAAGTAACATATCTATATTCGCGCTTTGCAGCGCGTGGGCTTGTTTTTTGCTTGCGCGGCAGGGGGTGTTCGATTGTGGACACCCCCCACTACAGTTTACAATAGGCTACTCATTTCGTCTCTTTTGCCTATCGGCAATCGACTCATGATTAGCCTTTGTTCACTGGGCTCTGCGAGTTTTACCGTTCACCGAACGCTAAAACTCTCGCCCCCCCCGCACGCCTTTTCTGCTATCGCTGTTGCGGGGTGAATGTCCATCCCTGGACATGCCCCCCTCGCCTCTCGCCGCCGTCCATGGCGGCGCAGCGATGGCGATGAACCCCCATTGGCATTCGGAATTTTTACAATCACAGCAAGATATTGCTCTCAAGATAAGGTGGTCGAACAGTCACTAAAACCTAATCAAAAATGGCTTAATTCTTTGAATTTCGAATCAAAATCGACTAGATTGCAAAATGGTGATGTATGTTCGCCGATGGATTGCGCATTGTTATGATTTTTGGGAGGTTTTATCATGTTACGTCGTTCGGTCACATTGAGTTGCATGGTGATGGCGTTGATGATGACGATGGGATGCACCTGGGACAGCGGGTTGTATGATAAATTCGCTGATGACTACGGTGATTTTGAATTTTGCCCGACCAGAGGTCAGAATGCTCCTAAAAATGGCAAACTTGCGTATATTGTTAAGAGTGGTTCTAAAGAAGGCGATAATTCAGACGCTAAAGATGTGATTTGCTGTAATCCTGATTCGAATGTAGAAAATGGTAGAAGCGATTGTAGTAAAAAAGAAAGTGAATGTAATAAATATACAGATGCCTTTAAATATAATATTTGTCCTGAAGGCTTTAAGTGCAATGTTCGAACAGGTTTATATTATTGTTCCGACAAAAATGATGTTGTTAAATGCGCAGATAATCTAATACTGTGTAATGTTGAAGATGGGGGTAAGACTACTGAAAAGTGTGTGGTGCCTGAGAGCGATATATATCATTGTGGCGCGAGTGGAAATTGTACAGGTGATAATGCAGGTGATGATTGTACAAAAAAGACTGAGTATCATCGATGTGTCGATGGTGAATGTGTATTAAGATGTCCGATTGGAATGCATGAGAATGAAGATAAAACAAAATGCTTAAACGATGATATTAATAATTGTGGTAAGTTAAACAATCGCTGTGAAGACGAAATTGATGGATGGGATAATGGTAATTGTGAGAATGCCGAATGCGTGGTTTTGTCATGCAAAGACGGTTATCATGAAATTAAAGAATTTAAATTAAAGAGTTGTTAAAAGAATGATGTTGATAATTGTGGTGTGGAGGGTAAAAAGTGTTCTTATGCTGGTGGGTGGAAAACAGGGGATTGTAAATTAATGAGTAATTTACAATATGGTGGCGTAAATGAGTATATGTGCGTATCAGAGACTTGCCAGGTTGGATACCATAAGGTAATTGCTGGAAAGTTGTCAGCTGAAAGTGTATATGGATATTCATGTGCGCCTGACACACGTGAAGCCTGTGGAAATGATTATGCTGTATGTAAAGAAGGAGAAGTATGTTCGAATGGAAAATGTGCTACATCGTGTACAGAGAATTTGAAAAAATGTTCAAATGAGTGTGTGAATATTGATGTGGATCCCAATAATTGCGGTGATTGTGGTAAGAAATGCAATATTGATAACGCAGAACAAACATATTGTTCGGGTAAAGTATGTTTCGCTTCAAAGTGTAATATTGGATATCATTTGATTAGTGGTGATTCAGAAAGTACACTACAAGGTTCATGGTGTCAAATGGATTCAGTGAGTGAGTGTGGTGATGATAAGACGAATTGTACTAATTATACGGGATGGAAGGACGGAAGTTGCGAACAAGGAAAGTGTATTATTAAGAGTTGTGTAGATGGATATCATTTGCGAAGTGATTATAATATATGTGAGGAAGATTCAATTTATGCTTGTGGAAGTGATGATAATAATTGTGTAGAGCGTGAGAATGGATGGAAATTGGGTATTTGTGAGAACAAAAATTGTAAAGCAACGAGTTGCCAATCTGGATTTGTATTATGTGATGGAAGGTGCCAGGAGAATAAACCGGATTCCTGTGGATGCTCCAAAATACAATGTGGTACTGGTGAAGTATGCACTGATAGTGGAGAGTGTCAACAAAGTTGTCCGGAAGGAGAGATGGATTGTGGAGGAGGAAATTGTATTAATATTAAATCGGATCCGAATAACTGTGGAGCCTGTGATAATAAATGTGATTCTGGTATGGTTTGCAATAACGGCACTTGTGGTTGTTATGATGGATATGATACATGTGGTGGTGGCGGTTGCGTTTCATTGAATATGAAAGAACATTGTGGAAAATGTGAAATACAATGTAAAGGTAATAATGCTTATTGTTCAAATTACAGCTGTGCTTGTTATTATGGTACATATTGTGGTAAATGCGTTGATATAAATAATGATGATGATAATTGTGGTAAGTGCGGGCACAAGTGCTCAAAAGGTGAAGAGTGTATGAGAGGTTATTGTATGAAAAAGTGTAATCATAAACAGGATGGCTGTTCAAACGGATTTGTATGCGCAAAACAGTTTGGGTATAGCAATAATCAATACTGTGTTGTTGATTGTCGCAATAAATATGAAAATTGCGATGTATGTAGAGATAACGTAGGTAGTTATTGTTTGAATGAGTATGGATATGAATTTCAAAATAGGCATTGTCATGATGATAATCAGTGTCACCAACAATGGTAGTAAATTTTCGATAAAGTTTTTTGTTGGGATTTAGAATTTGATAGAGTTATAGTAATGAGATTAAATAGGCGATGGCTTTATATTTTAATTTGTGTGACGCTTCTCCCCTCCTGCACTTGGGACGCGAGCTTGTACGAAGATCTGACGGAAAAGGGAGGCAGGCTCAATCCGTGTAAAAATATCGAAGCAATTGTGTTTGAGGACGGCAGACAATGCCATACTGAATCGGAGTGCCCTGAGTTCAAAAACGCTTTTACGTACAAAATGTGCCCTCGGGATTATCCTCAATGTTTCGAGGATAAAATTTGTCGACAGAGAGTTGAAATAGTTGAGTCTGACTGCAGTCCGAATGAGATTCGCTGCGCCAAAGGTGAGGGGGACGAATTTGAATGCATCGATCCCGGAAACTTAAATACCTGTGGCGCAATAGAGGCAGATTGTGCCAATGTGAAACGAGGTGTTGACTGTTCAGCTGATATCGTGAAGAAGGATGGAGAGAAGACATACGATTGTTTCAGCACAGGCGATAGCTATGAATGCAAATTGATGCAGTGTGAGGAAGGTTATCATTACAATAGCACAGATCGTAGCTGCGTTAAGATTGATATCCACAATTGTGCGAGTATTGGGAATGATTGCACTCAATTGGATGGCTTTAGCAAAAATGAGGAGAATGTCGGTTGTTCTGAGAATCATGTTTGTATTGCTAAAAATGAATGTGTCGATGGATACTATCTGGATGGTACAAATTGTCTGAAGTATACGAAAATCGTATGTGGAAAGGAACGTAAGGACTGTACTGCGATACCAGGGTGGGATGACGGTGATTGCAAGAATGGTGCATGCGTAATCACTAAGTGCCGGGATGGGTTCGAACTGAAAAATGGTGAATGTCATTTGATTGTGAGCAGCGGATGTGCTGAAGAAGAAAAATGTGATGGCAGTTGCGTGAATCTTAAATCAGATAATCTTCATTGTGGTGATTGCTCTACGCAATGTCGGGATGATCAGGTGTGCTTCGATGGACAATGTGTATGTATCAGTGGATATGAGGCATGTCAGACTGAAGAGGGGATGAAGTGTGTGTCGGTTAAAACAACAAAACGATGTGGTTCATGTGAGCATAGTTGTGTTGGAGATAGAGTAATATGTTCTGAGGGAGAGTGTAAGTGTGATGGCGAAGGATTGACTTTATGTAAAGATGTTGGATGTTTTGATTTAAAATCAAGCAATGAACATTGCGGGGAGTGTAATCATAAATGCAATACTGTTGATGGGGGGGCGGAGATATGCAAGGATGGTGTTTGTGTGCTTGAGTGTCTCGTTGGATATCATCTTCACAAGCCTCTTTTTAGTAGTTCTACTTATTGTGCAAAAGATGATAACTACAATTGTGGTAGTCAGGGAAAAATGTGTGGAGCTGGATTAGGGATAAAAGAGCATTGTGTGGATGGAGAGTGTGTTAAAAAATAATAATATTATTATTGGGATTTGTTATATCTTTTGTAATTGCCTAAGAATCCCCCGCATGTGAACTGCGATTTCACAGCCAAATACCTCAAGTCAAAAACAGATTATTCCTCACCCCCCATAATCTCGTAATCAACTAATAATCCCCCATCTATGAAGTTCATTTTATTTGTGTCATCCCGATTCCGTGTAAAACTTTATAAGTTTTTACACCGGGCTAACACACATTTGTCATTCACAGATGTAAAGCGCTAATTGCGATTATCTCTGTGGATTGATGCTTACCAGTGGCAAGTTGTTGGCTGCGATTTCGCAGCCAGATACTTCAAGCCAAAAACAAACTACCCCTCACACTCCCATAATCTCATGTATTATCCTGCTTATAGTGTCGAAGTCGGTCAGGCGATGGGGACCTTCGATTTGAATGAATTTCGAGACGGGTTCCCAATAGGCTTTGGCCAGCGATGAATCGAGCAGTTCATCGTGATCGGACAGGACGAGATAGCGAATGGTTTTGAGTGCGCGCATGTCGCGTTTGGCGAGGTAGGAATCGGCCAGTTCCGGCGTCACGAGATAGGTTTCGTGGTTGATCGGATTGGTCATCTCGCCCTGATAAATATCTTTGTGCAGCTCAGCGCAGGCATCGACGACGGGATTGATCATGATGACGGCATGAACGTGTGGTTCATCGGCGAGCTGTTCGGCGAGGAATCCACCCAGTGATGTACCGATGAGGATGGCGGAGTCGCCGTCCTGGGTGATTTTGGCAATTTGTGCTTTTAGGTCACTCAGAATTTCGGGGAACATCTGCTGGGAGTGGTAGTAGGCTTCGTGTACTTTGACACCGGCTACTTTATGGATACTTCTGGGCGTCGATGAATTTTTGTAGGAATTGAATCCGTGAATGTAGATGACTTTCATGGGGGAGCCTGTTAGGGGGATACTGTGAATCGGAAGTGAGGTTATCGCCGGCAGTTTTTGACTGCGGCATAGGCGACTGGAACAGAAAAATCAGTTGGTTTCCAGACTTTTAATGTTGAGTCCGATGGGATAGCCGTACGATGCCATATTGAAATAGCCATAACCATACAGACCAAACGGATGATCGGCTTTCATGCGGTGAATGCCGGGGGTGATGGGAATATAGCCAAACATGAACTGATTGCCGACGGTGCCCTGTTTGAGCCATGTCGTAACCTGCTGTCCGTCGAGTTCAGCTTTCGTGCCGACGGGGGCGATCACGGTCAGATAGTTGGTATCGTAGGTGTCGGGGACCATAAATGCGTAGTCATCTCTGTACTGCTCGTAGGGAACGGTCAGGATAAAAGAGGGATCGCCGATTTCGTTGCCGGTAAAGCCTTTACTTGGGAGGAATTGACCCAAAACGATGGGCTTGTCGGCCTGGACTTCAAAGCTGTGGGCATTGAATGCTTCGTATGCCTGACCTGCATTGAGGGTAATGGTCTTGTCGGGCATCTCGTTCTGATAGAACCCTTTGAGTGTGACGGATGTATTGTCGTCGCGGGCCAGAATGCGCCAGAAATCACCATTATCCTTGGTGTTGTAGGCGGCAACGGCATAGTAGGACTTGCCCCATGCCTGTGTCGGCAAAAGCTGTTCCTCGATGTGGTCGCGGCAGCAGCCGTTGGCTCCTTTACTGGAGGGAACAAAGGTTGAACGCGAACCGCCGAATACGGCAACTTTCTTGTCGGCGTGGATCGTCGTTCCGGTTTGATCCTCGCTCTCGGAAGCAGGTGCCATCAGGGTGAGTACGCCGAAACGGTCGAGCGTGAATTCGCGGGATTCGCCCGGCTTCATGGCGGTGATGTCGGTTCCGGCAATGATGTTGGCTGTCGTTTTAATCTGGACCTTGGTTTTGCCGGGTTCGGTGGCAATGACTGTGATGTAGGAACGATGATCATCGCCTTCCTCGCTGTGCCAGGTCATGGCAATGTAATCCTTGCCAAGCACGTTTGCGGGCATCAGCAGAGAGGCATCGTTGGAGTGGGCACTGGCGGAATCCCACGGATTGAATTGATAGGCCGTGACGGGATGGGTCGAACGGATGCGGTAGGCATTGAGCATGCTGCTGGTTGCTGAGCACATGTTTGTCGTTTTGGTGTTCAGGGTGATGTTCGAAACCTGCTGCGGCTTCAGTTTAATGGTGTGGAGCGGCGTCTGGGATGCGGCGTCCCATTTGGCTTTGTCGAAAATATAGACATCCGCGTCGTCGGTGTAGGATGGATTGCTGAACACGAGCGTATGATTGGTCGTGATCAGATTGTCCAGATAAACCGACCAGTATTCACAGCCGATGTATGACATTTCACCGGCCTCGAGATCGCATTTGGAACGGCATTCCGTGTCGATTTTTCCATCGCAGTCGTTATCGAGATTATTGAGGTTGCCATAATCATCGCAGGTGAGAGCAGTCGGGGTGACGGCGCCCAGGCAGGGACCCCAGAAGCGGCCGCTTTCGTCGCATGTCTGTTTTCCCAGCTTGCAGACGCCTTTTGCACCGGTCAGCTGGCCCTTCTCATCGCGTATGACGTTGGATTCACTGCCGCTCCAGCAGGATCTGGTACTCGTTTTGGGATCTTTGGGATCGCAGGCGCATTCGGCGTTGGATTCACAGCCATTGCCTGGATTTCCGTCACAATCCCAGTGTCCTTTGGCGCATTGACAGAGGCTGTCCGCGCAGGATTGTCCCTTGCCGCAGGCTGTGCCGCAGTCGCCGCAGTGATTGATACTCGTTGTGGTATCGACACAGGCTCCGTCACACAGCGTAAGTTCCTTGCAGTCAGGTTTGCATTTCCCGGCTTCGCATTTGGTATTTTCGGGACACTGGTTCAGACATTTGCCGCAATTGTTGTCGTCCGTCAGGATATCGATGCATTTGCCGTAACAAAGCTTCTTCGGCTGTTCGCAGGCCTGCTCCGGTTGTTTGGTTGGTTTGCACGTCCCATAGACGCAGACCGTACCGTCTTCACATGCGGTATCGCATTTGCCGCAATTCTTATCATCCGAAAATGGATTGATGCATTCATCGTTGCACGAAATGAGCGGCGGCTGGCACTGACCGGGAACCATGCAGGGAGTCTCCGATTCACAGCCGTTGCTCATATCCTCATCGCAGTCATGATAACTGGACTGACATTCGCATTTTCCTTTGTTGCAGTAAGTATTATCCGGGCATTTGGTATCATCTGCACCGCAGTGTTCGCTGTCATGCTCTGTATCGGCACAGATTCCTCCGGCGACCATCGTGTAGCCATCTGCGCAGGTATCCATGCATTTTCCATCCCTGCAGGTTTCGGTCGGTTTGCACTGGGTGGTGCAGTTGCCGCAGTGCGCTGCATCGCTCTGAATGCTGAAGCAGCTGCCTTCGCACCAGGCCTGATTGGCAGGACAGGGCGAATCTTCCCTGCATTCTCCCTCAATGCACTTTAGACCGCTGTCGCAGACGTGGCTGCATTGCCCGCAGTTTTGTGCGTCAGATTCGACGGCAATACAGACATCATTGCAGCAATGGTCGGATGCACAGCATGTGTCGCCGCATTTTATCAGACTGGCGTCGCAGCTCAGGGAATCTTCATGATCGGAATCATTGCTGCAGGAAAGCATCAGGACACATACGGCAAGTATGTTCGTTAAAAGCAGAGGGCGAGTGTGAAAATCAGACATGACATTTCCTCGGGTTATATTCAGGGGGAAGCAGAAAAACGTGTCCCTTCGAATTGCTGCTTTGGCACGGTTGCAAACGAAAACCAGCATTCGTTCATATATTATAAATGATTTTATATGTATTTGCTATGGATGATGTTTTGGGGTGGGCGCGCTATTTCCAAAGGAAATACGCGCGCCATGCCGTGGCTATGGCTTTGCCATACACCACGGCACCTGATGGTTATTCAAAGGGCGAGATCCAGACTTCATCGCCGTAATAATCCGGATCGACCAGCAAGGTATTGGCTTTTTCCACGCGAACGATGGGGGATTCTGCACTTTCGATATCAAAATGCTGCATGACGAGCAAAACGATGATTTCACATTGTGTTCGCGTAAAACGCTGGGCTCTGGCGTATGCGAGCAGATCGCTCAGCGTCGTCTGTTTGACGACGCTGCTGAGCAGATGTTCGGCAATCGTGCGATCTTCCTCGCTGTAGCGCATGATATCGCCCGAAAAATGGTTCGGTTCGATGGGTTCGATATCGATCCAGTCGCGCCGGAGCTGTCGTTTGGGACGAAGCAGTCCGTCAAACAGGAAACACAGGGACAGCTGCTCCGGGATTTTGGGGGCCATCAGATGGGGCAGAGTATTGTCGATAACTTGAAGCACGTCATTGACCGGCATTTCCATGAGCGGTTCCACGACTTCACGCATGAGATCCGGCATTTGGGAAACATGTTCCGAGACGAACGCCTGCTGTGCCTGGCTGTCGAGAAATGTCGTTCGCGCAGTCATGAGTTCGCGCTGAAGAACAGTATGGGTTTCGATGCAGTACTGGATGGCGTCGACGACTCTGGCTACTGCCAGACTTTCTGGCGTTCCGGGCGTGAGAGCTTCGAGGCGTTCGCTCGCCGTTGCAATGATGTTGCGTTCGACATCCAGACGGGCTTCGAGATGTCCCATGGCCTCCGAAATGAGCTTCGGGGCTTTTTCTGCCCAGTCGACGCGCGAAATGTCGCGCTGCGTATCGCGAAGCATTTTCCTCAGCCGATCGCAGTACAGGCGCGACTGACGCACGGCATAATGGGCACTTCGGCGCGCTTCATCGAATTTGCCGCGGCACATCTGGGAATGCACGATGGCTTCTGTCGCGGCCTGGCTGTCCTCAAGATCGAGTTCAAGTGCATTAAAATACAGATTTACGGCTTCGTTGGTCAGACGCATGACCGTAGAACCATCCAGACCAAATGCATCCTGAATCAGGCGGAATTCAAGCTGGCGCTCGGATACCTCACCGGAAGCATCGATGTCCGTATATGTCATTTTAAAGGGTCTTCGGGCATCACTGTCGTTGTGAAGCGCCGCCAGAACTCTGTCTACGATTTGAATATGCCGCGAAACATCGGGGAGCAGACCCGCGCGGCGATCCATGCCGTCGAGCAGGGATGCCAGCGAAAAATCTATATATTCGCGATCCGCCTCGATTTCCATGCCCATGCGTTCCGCAACGACATCCATGATTTTGAGCGCTATCGTCAACGTGTCATAGTGACGGAGAGCTTCATCCCGACGCGAATCAGACTGATTGAGCAAAAAAAGCGGGTATGCATGAAGAAGAACGCGCAGTCTCTTGACAAGCGAACCATTCCTTAGCTCATCACTCGTAACTGGTGCATCATCTGGTAACTGACTGAAAAGATCCATTTACTCTACCATCCCTTTGCAGAGTTTATAAAAAACTGTTGCCTTCTACTCTAATATTGTTCAAATATGCAACCATCATCTCATCATAAAAACAGAATCAGTAATTATTCTGCCGACGGACTGAGTTATAATCATTTCTCCATGATCACCATAATGTAAGAATTGCAATTCTATGGATAATCTCATATCCTAGAAAAGGTTTTGATGTGCGAGGTTGGAGATGCCAAAACTCAGATTTTTTTCGACAAGCGGAAAATGGGAAGAATACGAATTGGGAGAAAAGACGACCATAGGTCGTCATCCCGATCAGGATCTTCAGCTTCTCGATCGCATGGTCAGTAAGGAACATGCAGAAATCGAACGTACTTCAAAGGGGACGTATATCCTTCGTGATGTGGGTAGCCGCAATGGAACGACGCTTAACGATGAATCCATCGAATCCCCCTGTGTGCTGCGGCACGGTGATGATATCGGACTGGGCAATCACATCCTGAAATTCATCGACAGCGATGACAATGTAAAAAATGATTCTTCCGCACTGGGCAAGGATTCTCCGGAACAGAATGCCGATGCCGGTGAGGGCAGGCCCGATTACCAAAAACTCATGGAGCGGCTTGCGGCAGTTCAGAATATGCCTTCCATCCGAAAGCGTATGTCCGATACGCGATTCCTGCCCGAAAGTGAAATATATCTCGAGAAGGACCTAAGGCAGGATTACGAAAAATTGCGCGTGGCCATGGAATTGTCCGCAGAGGCCAGCGCAACGGTCGATTTCGATCGTCTCCTCGAGATCATTATCGATAAGGCATTCAAGCTCTTTAATGCAGATCGTGCCGCCATTCTTCTAAGGGACGAAGATGGGCAGATGCAGACGCGTCTGGCCGTCGATCGGAACAAAAAACCGATCAATCACTTTAAAATATCCGAAACCCTGCTCGAGGAGGTTATCTTTGAAAAAAGTGCGGTTCTGTCGGGCGATGCACTTCAGGATCAGCGCTTCTCTTCTTCGAACTCTCTCGTCGTGGACAATGTGCGTTCGACGATGTGTGTTCCCCTGCTGTACGAAGGGGATGTGCTCGGCGTCATCAATCTGGATACTCAGATGATGACGGGGGCGTTTATGGAAAAGGATCTCCTGATCCTGACCGGATTCGCACGTCAGGCGGCATTTACGCTGCAGCAGGCGCGCATGATCGAGGAAACACGTAAAAATGCCGTCATCAGAGAGAATCTGCGCCGCATCATTTCTCCTCATCTCATCAATGATGTCATGAGCGGAAAACTGCAGCTCCAAAAAAGCGGCCGCAGAACAGAATCGACCGTCCTGTTCGCTGATATCCGCGGCTTTTCCAATATGACCGAGGATAATGAACCGGAAACCATCGTCAATATGCTCAATGATTTCTTTGAGCGAATGGTCGAATGTATCTTTCGGCACGAGGGGGCACTGGATAAATTCGTCGGTGATGAGGTCATGGCGGTATGGGGGGTAAACGTCAATCGCGATACACATGCCCAAAGCGCCGTACAATGCGCCCTCGAAATGATGAAAGCTGTCGACGATCTCAACCAGGAACGCGAAGATAAAGGACTCGCTAAATTTCAGATAGGAATCGGAATCGCTACCGGTCTGATGATTGCCGGATATATGGGGTCGACACAGGCCATGAGCTATACGGTGATCGGTGATACCGTCAATCTGGGAGCACGCCTGTGTTCTGCTGCCCAGCCGGGAGAGATACTGATCAATGGTGAAGCCTGGCGCAGAATAAACAATAATGACAATATAGATACAATTTCACTGCCCCCAATCATGGTAAAAGGAAAACGCGATCCAGTCGAAGTATATCGCGTTCTGCGCTGACCTCAGTTCTGAGGTCGCTGCCGGTTGAGTGACATTATTGTCATATTGTTTTATTCATTTTGTATTTCTATAATAAAACCTGATTTGGGATATTCCCGTTCAATGACGTTTGGAGGTTATGATGTTTAAGCCGTTTAAATTTGCTTTGTGCGCAGCTCTGCTTGCATCCCTGGCTCTGGGATGCTCCGATTCCGATAATGGTGATAATGAGACAGAGGAGCAAACACCTCAGCCCTCCGGGGTCGAGGTCGATATGACAGAATCCGCGCTTACGGCAGCCGATGTGCCTTCGGTCGACAGCAATACCGCTGCAGAATGGGGAAGAGGAGTTACCCACTTCGGTATCGATTTCATGCATAAAGTCGAAAAATCGACAAATTATGTCTTTTCTCCGTTCTCGTTGCATACGGCATTGAGTATGACTGCATGCGGCGCCAGCGGCGATACTCTGACTGCAATGTCAAAAGCATTGTACATCGCCGACAATGCCAACGATATCGCAAAAGATAATGGCGCAATGCGCCTCAATCTGCGGTTTGACGGACAGACCGAAGGAAGCCAGTTTGTGATTGCCAATCGCCTCTGGGTCGACAGAACGCTGCAGATAGTCCCCGATTTTAAGTCACACATGGACAATGAATTTAAAGCCCCGTTGCAGATCGTCGATTTTGTCAATCATGCTTCGCAGGTCATCGGCCACGTCAATGACTGGGTTCGCAATATCACAAATAATATGATTAAGGACCTTCTCCTTTCCAGTGATGTTAATATAGATACTCGCCTGATCTTGATCAATGCTATCTATTTTGACGGTGAGTGGGTAAATAAATTCAATAAAGAAAGAACAGTCAAAGGTGAATTCCTCGCCAAAGGTACAAACAAGAAAGAAATGGATATGATGAATAACACCGTCAGTGTCAATTATTATGAAGATGCTGATTACAAGGCTATCGTCATGCCTTATAAAGGTGACAAATTCTCAATGGTGTTCATGCTCCCGAACGAAAATGATAAGCTCGCTTCCTTCATTACCGGAATGGATGAAAAGGTCATTGAACATATTACCGGCGATGCCAAAGAACAGGAAGTCGCAATTACTTTGCCCAAATTCACCATCGAAAGCAACATGTCCAAAACCACCGACTATCTCAAATCCCTGGGAATGGAAATCGCGTTTTCAGGTAATGCTGACTTCAGTCAGATGGCTTCGAATGAAAAGCTCCACATCAGCAGGGTAATTCATAAGGCAAAAATCGAAGTCGATGAAGAGGGAACCAGAGCTGCTGCGGCAACCGCAGTTGTGATGGATAAGGAAGGTAAGGCTCAAGATGTAAAAGTCTTTAATGCCGATCATCCTTTCGCATTCGCCCTCATTCATAATTCATCCAAAGCTATCCTGTTCGCAGGGCAGTACACGGGTGAATAATAGAACCGGATTTCCTGGGGAAGGTCTGAATAAAGCTATAAACGGGGCGTTGCGGGGTGTCCCCGCATAGGGGGGAGGCGCGTATTTGCTTGCAAATAGCGCCGTGGGGGGCGTTGCCCACCACTTCTAAAAATTAATCAGAGATTCCCTGGCTTATATATAATCTAAGCATAGGTTTTAAGCATGGATATAGATTTCAGGTTTGTATCCATGCTTTTTATTTCCCCGAATCCAGCTTTTTTACCCATCGTTTTCCGGAAAGCCGGATCAGGAAAATCGTTCCTCGCGCACACAATTCGATGCACATCGCAATCCATACGCCGCGAAGTCCCATGCCCATGGGGGCCGAGAGATACCATGATAACGGCAGGCGGATTATCCACATGCTGCCGAAATTCATGAGGCTGGGCACGAAGGTATCCCCGGCACCGCGAAATGCTCCGTTGGCAACGATGGCCGCCGCATAAAGCGGTTCCGCAAAGGCTTCGATGCGCAGAACGGCTGTGCCCAATTCCCGGATTTCCGGTACGGGCGAAAGCAGACCAATCATCTGCGGCGCAAAAATATACATGAGAACGCCGGTACAGGTCATGAAGCCGATTCCAAGACCGGCATTCATCCAGGCGAGACTGCGCGCCAGATCGATCCGTTTGGCACCGATACTTTGGCCAATCATGGTCGAGGCTGCTGAAGAAATGCCATATCCAGGCATATAGCAAAGACTTTCTGCCGTGATGGACAAGGAATGCGAGGCAATGGCAATGCTTCCCAGCGGCGCAACGATATAGGTCGACATGACGTAGGCACCGCACACGAGTATTTGCTCAACACCAACGGGAATGGCCAGCTTCAGCGCTGTTTTGAGTTCGGTTCGATTAAAGACGAGCGGTTCATTGGGCCGAAGACGCATTTCTTTCGAACGGAACAAAAGCATGCAGAGCATCAGAATGCCGATTACATATTCGGTAATGGCCGTTCCAAGCGCAGCTCCGGGAACGCCGAGTCCTGCCCCCGGAAGGGAAAACACCCCGTCAATTCCGATGGTTCCCGACGGAAATATCAGCAGCGCATTGAATACGACGTCCAAAAAACACGACAGAATGTTCAGCACACTGGGCGTCTTCATGTCGCCGCTGGCCTGAAGCAGACCGCCGGCAATGGAATTCATCTGAAATGCCGGCAGCGAAAGCATCATAATCAGAAAATAGCGCGAGGCATCCGAATACAGCGCGGCATCCGAACTGAGCCACTGCGGCAGAAAACCGCTGATCACAAAGGCAATGGCGGTCATTATCAGGCTGTATGTCAGGGTGACGATCAGGCCCTGCTTCATGATGCCGCGAGCACCGCGGTTATCTTTTGCGCCGATTCTCTGTGCCGCCTGAATCGTAAACCCCGATGTTGCTGCCATCGTAATGCCGAAAAACAGCCAGGTCGTCGTCGCAACAAGGCCAATGGATGCCGTCGCATTCGCGCCCAGATGCCCGACCATCGAGGCATCGATATATTCCATGACAATCGTCGAAACCTGTGCCAGCATCGCTGGAAACGCAAGCTTCAGCGCAAGCATCAGTTTCTGTTTCGCATTGAAACTGCCGCCGTCCTGCAGCCGCTTTAACAGGGCTTCACTGCTGTTTTCGGGATTTGCCATATATAAATGTTGCTCGGTTTGGGGTGATTCTGGTCTGTGTGAATGCGTTCGTCCGCCGGCGGGCGTCCAAAAGCCTGCCGCTTGTATAATAACTTCGGCTTGTAAAACAACCCATATCGTTTAACGTAGGCTCTGTTATACGTGCGTGGATATTTTGAGCTTATAGCTTATAGAAGTGAACAGCATTATCCGATTCCTTGGCAAGAACCTTTGTGATTGCTTGACTTCCAACTCCCAACTTCCAACTCATCCCATATCCACGTTGGTTAAACAAAGCCTTAACATATCCATCTGGAGGGCACCTTTGCGCCGTCAGCGCATACGGCGCCCTGTTTCGGGCTATCGGCGGCGCATGGCGCCTGCCGATACGCCCTTCTGCGCCCGGCTTTTCGCTTCCGCTCAATACGCCGGGCGCTTCATCTGAATGCCGGTACCCAAAAATCACCGATAAATGTGTCTTTGCTCGCTATATGTTGGATTGCTCGCTATAATGCGAATCCGGTATCTCACACGAATGCTTGCATTGCGGAATACCGTAGTTCTGTCCGATATAATATCTTTGGTCATCAGTATGCATGATATATGGAATCCATGGCACGGCTGTAAAAAATGCAGCGAGGGATGTGCTCATTGCTATATGTATTATCTGGATTCTCTGAGAAATGCAGACGGAAGCGTTATCTATCGGACCAAAAATGGATTTGATTATCCAATACAGAAAAAACGCAGCGGCAGCTATAAAATACAAAGCGGGGAAAGTATTCGCGTATGCATGACGTCGGATTTCTTTCTGGAAGAAGCCGATGACTGGCGGCCGGATGCCTGGAGAATGATGAAAATGCGGCCGGATGTGGTGTTTATCCTCGTAACTAAACGACCCCAGAGGGTACGCAGTTGTTTGCCTGAAAACTGGGGGGATGGATGGGATAATATATATTTTCATGTCACATGCGAAAATCAGCGGCGCGCAGACGAACGCATGCCGCTTTTGATGGAATTGCCCTTCAAACACAAAGGCGTCATGTGCGCTCCTTTTATCGGGTCGGTTTCACTCGCCAAATGGCTCGTTTCGGGACAAATCGACGAAGTCATCTGCGGCGGAGAGAATTATGATGGCGCCAGACCCTGTGACTTCGAGTGGGTAAAAGCACTGCGGAGCGAATGCGTTTCGGCTGGCGTTCGGTTTTGCTTTATGGAAACAGGAACGGTTTTCATAAAAGATGGACGATCCTACCGTTTACCCGATAAACAGCTTCAGAGCGAACAGGCATTCAAGTCGGGGATGAATTATGAAGGTCGCCCGGTTCATTTCAAACTCAGGGATCTGCTCGGATTCCCCATTCCAGAGCAGGCTTTGTACAAAAAACATTACCGTGCGCGCTGCGAAACCTGCGCAAGTCGTCTGATTTGCAATGGCTGCGCGGATTGCGGTGCATGCAGACCGGATGAAATCGAATGATGAAATTTCTGATTGTCATGGATTCCTTCAAAGGGTGTCTGAGTTCAATAGATGCAGGCAATGCCGCAGCGCATGGAATTCGGCGCGCTGTTGTGGATGCAGATGTCGTTGTCTGTCCGATTGCAGATGGCGGCGAGGGTACTGTGGAGGCACTTGCGTCAGCAGAAAATGCGCGCCGCATGCAATGCAGGGCGGATGGGCCTCATGGTGAGTCCGTGCTTGCGGATTACCTGATTTTTTCAGGAGGAATGGCGGTTATCGAAATGGCACAGGCTGCAGGACTGAATCTGTCCTCGCTTCGCGATCCGAGCCATGCTTCGACGTTTGGGGTCGGCATGATGATTCGCGATGCGATTCAGAATGGATGCCGGCGTTTGATTGTGGGAATCGGTGGCAGTGCAACCAATGACGGCGGCGCGGGTATGCTGCAGGCGCTCGGTTTTCAGCTGCTGGATACCTGCGGCAATTCTATTGAACGCGGCGCGATTGGCCTCAAAAACTTGAATTCGATCGATGAAAGTCAGGTTTTGCCGGAACTTCGAGATT
>JAFRYG010000090.1 GCA_017441205.1 Pseudomonadota bacterium | reverse complement strand
GTGAAACAGTGGCAACACCGGATTGCACCGATGGTCAAAAACATTGCGATGGCAACCTGCTGAAAGTCTGTGAATCAGGTTCATGGATAACGACAGACTGCACTGCTACAGGCATGATTTGCAAAGGTGATCACTGCGAAACAGTGGCAACACCGGATTGCACCGATGGTCAAAAACATTGCGATGGCAACCTGCTGAAAGTCTGCGAATCGGGTTCATGGATAACGACAGACTGCACTGCTACAGGCATGATTTGCAAAGGTGATCGCTGCGAAACAGTGGCAACACCGGACTGTGCCGACGGCGACATCTACTGCGATGGCAACATGTTAAAAGTCTGTGTTGCTGGCGCATGGGAAACCTCTGACTGCACAGCTTCTGGCATGATTTGCAAGGACGACCACTGTGAGGAAGCGTCTATTCCGGATTGCACAGAAGGTTCAACCTACTGCGATGGCAACATGTTAAAAATCTGTGTTGCTGGCGCATGGGAAACAACTGACTGTAGTGTTGGCGAAGGTTTTCACTGTGATGAATCGGCAGGTGCTTGTGTGGCTGACCCAATGCCCCATGTGTGCGATGATGGTACCCGGATTTGCAGTGACAACTGGCTAAAGGAATGTTGGGATAATTCCTGGAAGGAAGTCGATCCTTGCATCTGCAATGCCGAAGGTACGGATTGTGCAGAAGACAACTGTCACAACAATATTTTAGATGACCTTGAGCAATGCGAAGAGATCGATGGCGAAATCATCTACCGCGATGGCCTGACCTGCGCCAGCGTCCTCGATAATCCTCTGGCTGCGGGCAAGCTCAACTGCAATGATCGATGCCTGGTCGAGACCTACGAATGCTATACCTCTTGCGACCCGGGCAAGTTTATCAATACATGCGATGATGAATGGCACGGCACGCGTTGTGCGGAACACACCGATGGTGAATCGACTTACTACAAGGTCGAAGAATTCCATTGCGGTGACATGGAAACCTGCTCGGATGGTGCATGCCAGTGCGAGGAGGGACAATACAAATGCACCGAGGAGTATCGCGAGAAAGAAACTGACGAAGCCTGTTACTTTGAATGCACAAATAAGATGGTAGGAGCTATAGGCAGCAGCTGCAGCACCGATCCCGAATGCGAATCCCGCATGGCTGCCTGTGGTGGCGATGAAGGCTGTTGCGCGTCGGTTTGTACAATATCTGAAGGTGGCGATCTCGTGACGGCCACAGCGTGTACAAGCCATGCCTGGGGAACGCCCGAACTCTGCACGGGCAGTACACCTTATTGCACGCAAAAAGCCGGCTGCGTCGAATGCCGCGATGACTACGACTGTCACGACGCAAGCAAGCCGATCTGCGGCAGTGACGGCAGATGCCGTGGATGCCAGGCGGGTGAGTTCTATTGTGAAAATGAAAATGAAAGCGTCGACGTCGTGTATGATGGGGTGGATCACTTCGTCTATCAGACGATCGGCAATATCTATTCCTGCGATGTGCCAAGCGGCAAATTCGTCAAGAACACTCACTGCCCGAGCGAAACCCCGATGTGCAATGGCGCTTATGCTTGCGGGAATGAATACTTCTGCGAACCGGGCCAGATCTATTGTCTGCCGAATTCGAGTGACGTCCAGGCATTTGTTTGCCCGGACAATGGCATGGTGCCATCGGTCTTCGACGATACGATGACCTGCAGCACTCTGGTCACAGCCGGTCTGCTCGAAAATGGAAAAATCCATTGCAAACTCTGGGATGAAAAGAGCGGATACTGGAATGAATTCGGCGATTTTGCCTCCGATATGGTGCTCGGCAAATGCGTCGAATGTGCTTCGGATGCCGATTGCGGCGGCAGCATGCCTTACTGCAGCAACGACAAGTGCGCCGTGTGTAATGACGATCATAAATATCGCATTGAAGGCGGTAACATTACCGGAATATGCGAAGGTGGTACATGGGTCGACTACAGCGAGTCATGTCCCGCAGGCATAACGCCAAATGAATATTCCGGATGCGCATGTCGGGAAAATACATACGTTTGCCGCGGTTATGACAGCTATCGTTGTAATGGTTCGACGTACGACTATGACAGAAATTGTAAATATGGCTGCAACGAAACGACGGGCCTTTGTAATTTAAATGGTTACTGGCCTGCCCCGGCTGTACTCTGCGACGAAAGTCTGGGGTGCAATCCCTGGGATGACGGCATCAGAAACGATCCGAACCACTGCGGCGCCTGGAACCAGAAATGCCCCGGAAACAGCCATTGCGAGGACAGACAGTGTACCTGCGACAGCGGAAAAATCGCATGCAATCTGACGACCGGATACGATGGCGAATTCTACTCCTGGTATGAGAATCAGGAAGTGCAGTGTTACGATCCCAGTGTATTCCTCAACGATCCGAATAACTGCGGCGGATGCGGCAATCGCTGCAGTGACCACGGCGCGGATTATTTCTGCTCGGAGGGTGTATGTGTGGACACATGTACGGATGGCGACACAAAATGCAGAGACAATGGCATCTATACATGCGAAGACGGACACTGGCAGCACACACATACTTGCGGTGAGCGCGAGATTTGCAATGCGGCGACCGTAACGTGCGAAGCCGTCGCCTGCAATACCGACAGCCACTGCGAGGGTGAAACCCCCTACTGCACCGATCACGTCTGTGTGCAATGCAACGATTTGCACCGCTATCGCATCGAAGGCGCTATCATTACCGGTATATGCGAAGGGAGCACGTGGGTCGACTACAGCGAATCATGTCCCGCAGGCATAACGCCGGATGAATACCAGGGATGTAAGGGAAAACTGCCCTACGGGGAATTGTGCGATAGCGATGAGGAGTGTCAGTCCGATTTCTGCTGGAATAATAAATGCTGGGAGCGCAAGCCCGATGGCGAAGAATGCACAGATGACGAAGAATGCGAATCCCGCAAATGCGACGATAATATCTGTGGTGGCCGCAAGTTGACGGAAGATGAAGGTAGCGTATGCGATCCCGAAAAATACAGTCCTCTTTGTTCTCACAACGGCAGCAAGTGGATTCTCTCGACATGTGAGAAACACTCAGACATGTACGTCGTTGTCGCCGCAGACTGCGGCGAAAGAGGCTGCAATGACGCCGGCACTGCATGTGAAGATGCAGAATGTGTCGAAAACGCAACAACGTGCGACGGCAACACCAGACTCGTCTGCACGTCCGGTCATTGGGTGTTTTTCGAAACCTGCCCCACTGGCACTTACTGCGAAACCGGATCCTGTGTTGACAAAATATAAAGGCGTCTTTATGGCCCGTGCTATTGCGCCAAAGGCGCAATACGCACCGGGTGCGCGGCTTTGCGGGCCATTAGCCCGCATACGCCGCACAAACCAAAGAGCCGCGTATTTGCCGTCGGCAAATAGCGGCGAGGCAAGCCGTAGTGGCAAACGCCACAAGGCGCGCCCGAATACGAAAAAAGCCGCGTATCTGCGCAGCAGACAGCGGCTTGATGAGCCACAGCGGCCACAGGCCGCAAGGCGAATCGACTAGAATTTAAATCGAACGTGGAGCTGCAGGTCGAGATAGTGGCCGTTGCCGCCATCGAAAGCACCGAGCAGATAATCGAAGTTGCCGCCGATGCCGATCATGCTCGTCACGTCGTAGGTGCAGCCGATGCCGAGTTTGAAGGCAAATGCACCCTGGCTGTCGTGTCCGGCAGGACCGCCCCAATCACTATCGCCCCAGTCCCAGGCAAGATAGAATGCACCGATACCGACTTTGCCCCAGAGTTCCACCGGGCCAACGGGCAGGAAGAACTTGGCATTGATGACGGTTTGACCGGCGAATTCACTTACGCGATCCCCAACAGGTGGTTTCCAGAACAATCCACCGAATCCTTCGTCCAAATAGACACCGACCCAGTCGACGATGCGATAGCCAGGGGTAACCATAAAATGGAATCCCTGCCAATCGGCATGATTGTTGACCTGTCCGAGCCAACCGAACCCGGCACCGAGTTCGAACTGACCGGCTTCAGCTTCCGACGTCGGGGCGAATGCAAAGAATGCGGCAAAAACGGCTGTCACGATGGCGAGTGCGCAACGACGACTGCATGAAGAAATAATGTTGTGAGTTTTTTCCATGAATACATTCTCCTAGAAGTGTGTCACCTATAGACACAAAGACACACATGCATTTAGAGAATTTTTGTTAAAAAAGAAAGTGATTGCGCAAAAAAATGCAAATAAAAAAAGCCCCCAAACGGGGGCTTTGACTATCTGCAGACCGGATTATGCAAAGATTGCGAGCAGCGAAACGAGCAATGCATAAATGGAGAGCGATTCGATGAGGGCGAGTGCGATGATCATCGGGGTGAAGATTTTGTCGTATGCCGAGGGATTGCGGGAAATGCCTTCGAGGGCGCCGGCAGCAGCGCGGCCCTGACCGATACCGCAACCCAATGCCGCGAGACCGATGGAGAGGCCAGCGGCGAGGAAGTGCATGGGATTGACTTCGGCAGCGGGAGCGGCTGCAGCGGCAGCAGCGGCGGGAGCTTCAGGATCTGCAAATGCACAGGCGGCGAAAGCGACGACAAAGATCATTGCACTTGTTGCAATCAGTGAGAATTTCTTGAGGGACATTTTTATCTCCGAAAAAGAAGGTCAAAATCGACCGGTTTAAAAAACGTTATTCTGAAATCGCCATGGAAATATAGACGACGGTAAGAATACAGAAAACAGCTGTCTGAATGACGACGACGAGGGCGCCGAGGCACATCATCACAGCCGGAATACACGCTGCACACAGGGTCATCAGAACGGCCACGACCGCATGATCACCGTACATATTGCCCATGAGTCGGATGGAGAGCGTAACGGGACGCACCAACTGGCTGATGAGCTCGATGGGGAACATGAGCGGAGCGAGTATGGGCATGGGACCGCACATGTGTTTAATGACGTGAACAAGGCCTTTTTCGCGGATGCCGGCTATCGTCGAAACGCAGAAAACGAGCAGCGCCATACCGACGTTCGTATTGAGATTATCGGTGGCAGGGGCGAGTCCCGGAATCAGGGCAAAGACGTTGTTGAATAAAATGAACACAGCCAGTGCGAGTACGAGCGGAAGATAACGACGGGCTTTTGCCTTATCGTGAATCTGGCTCAAAAGCAGGTTGTGCACGAGTTCGATCACGAGTTCAAAGAAGGTTCTCGGGGTGAGCTTCGCATCGGGCAGGGGCTTGAATTTTCGCCAGCTTCTGGCGATCAGAATCCCGACGATGAGCATCGACAGGAGCGTCAGCACAACATGAATAAAGGAAATATGGTCACCTTTGAGCCATGTCGTCCCGAGAAAGCCGAATTCCTGGTACCACTCATGAATGCCGGGAATCAGGTCAATCAGGCTGTGAATTTCTTCGGCTTCAGCCAAAGCGACATTTAGCATTGTTCTTTAACCTCTGAGGTGTCCGATTCGGGCTTTTTTTCGTCCTGAATCGGGGCAGATTTGACAAATAAAGGAACGATTGCAAGGGGCAGATAAATATCCGAAACCCCTATGATTGCGGCCACCGGACTCAATTTGAATACGGCGACCAGAACGATCAAAATTGCGGATAATACCAGAAATTTAACCAAAGATCCGAGTTGAATTTTCGTCGCAGCAGATGTCGCGACGGCTTCTTTTTTTTCACTCGTGGCCATCTCTGTTCTGGCAGATGCCAAAACCCGGGATGTCCATACCACATACGCACACAAAAGTGCGACAGAAAATCCACCACAAATGCCTGTTTGTAATCCAAAAGTAAAGTTTTTCACGAAACCGGACGCAATTATCGACGCGATCAGCAAAAAAAATGAGACGATCAGACTGACTCTCAGGGTTCGGGGGATTTGAAGCCAAAGTGATTTCATAACGGTTTATTATCCTTTGATTCGCCAAGCTTTTTGGCATCCGAAATGATTCTCACCATCTCTCTGATCGTTGCGGCGATGCCGAAACCGATCCATACGATGGTCAGCACCGGCTTAGTTCCGAAGAATCCGTCGCATGCCTTCCCGATGACGTAGCAAATCACCATGGCAACGAGAAAAAACAATCCGATATTGCCGACATTTGCCAGTATTTTGTAGCTTTCGTTTCGGATTCTCTTTTGTTGTTCGGGATCAGATTCCGGACGTTTGGGGATCGTGTTACGGAAATTATGCAGAAAACCGTCATCGTGCCCCGTACTGTCAGACGTTTCATCTGCAGATGAATCAGCGTTTGCAGCCTCATCTTCCGTCCGGACGACGAAATCATCCTCTTCATCCTTATCGTCCCAAAGATAAACATCCTCCGGGTTGGATTCTGAATTCTTCGCACCGGTCTGCACATTTTGCGCATCGTCGGAAAGTTGTTGTAATTCTTTGGAATTATCGGACATGACCACCAAAACAAGCGACAAATACAAAAAACCAGAGGGGTTATGATACCGTTTGTTCCGTTTGTCAATTGGAGTTGGGAGTTGGGAGTTGGG
>JAFRYG010000089.1 GCA_017441205.1 Pseudomonadota bacterium | reverse complement strand
GTCGCATTTATCCTGCGTGCATTCACAAACTCCGCCCGAACAAGACTCGTTCGCTTTGCACTGCGTCTCACAATTTCCGCAATGGTCTTTGTCGGTCTTAAAATCCCCGCACCAACCATCGCATTTGTCCTGCGTGCAGCTGTCGGTTTTGCTGCATGTACCTGCATTGCAATATTCATCGGGATTGCACTGCGTCTCGCAATTCCCGCAATGGTCCTTGTCGGTCTTAAAATCCCCGCACCAACCCTCGCATTTGTCCTGCGTGCAAGTCTCTTGCTCGCTTTTTTTGCCCGAATCGTCCGAGCAGCTGCAGAACAGGGCAGCTGCAATCAAAATGGGGAAAACGCGCAGAATAGGACGATCTTGTTTGTGTAGGTGCGTGTAGGGGGGGGCAAATGTTTTCATATTTTGGGGCTCCTTTCTATACCGTGCGCCTGCTGCGCACAGGGAATTGATGATGAAACGACTCAAGTGCGAGATTTACTGGAATTGGTGAGGAGGCAGTTTTTTTCAGTTCGTTTTTTTTAAAATTACAAACGATTTCCCTTACCATTGAACGGGTGAGCTTTACAAAACGCTTCAATATCTTTGCTAAGGACCTCATCTGGAATGGAATCATAATGTTCTCGCTGCCATTCCGTATAATCAAAGCGATTAGATGTAATATAATGAATAAAACGTTCTGTATTAATCGTGCCAACTTGTTCACATAATATTCTCATGCATTTGTCTGCCAATGCAATTTCACTGTTCATAATTTGCCTCCATGCGCATAACGAAATCAACAGGATTGATGACGGTAATCCTGTCTGAGTGATATTTTTGAAGTCTTTTATCCGTTGTGATTAAATAAACACAATGCGCTAAAATTGCTGATGCGAGATGACAGGCATCTTTAAACTTTACACCTCTCGCCATGATATCTTGAGCATTCTCTTCAACTGTCTTTTTCCATTCATCTCCAACATACAGCGAAGATTGTTCTTCGATGAATTGCAATATTGCTTGACGTCGAACAATATCTGGTGTCTGAAAGACTTCATAGTAAAGCATATAGGATGTCACAAGTTCATAAACGCCATCCTTGATTTTTAATTGAATATATAATTTTGCCTGAGATTCGAGATTAATAGATAATAAAGATTTATCATCATACGGTCGATTGTAGCAGCAATTGTCAAGATATATCAGCATTTCATTACCTCATCCTTGGATAAGGACGGCGAAAACTCCAGCACCAGTTGGCATTGTAGCATGGAAATGTGAGGAATTCAATGATGATAGGACGTCCGCCGCGTATCGCAGATAGCGGCGGCAGGCGTGCCGTATGCGCCAACGGCGCATAGGCCGCCCCAATGCAGAAGAAAACAGACAGCGTCGTCCAAAACCAGCAAAGTGAACTGCACCCCATAAGTTGGGCACTAACTTTATGAGGAACTTATGAAGCATTCATTTGCAAAACGTCTTGAAATCGTTTTAGCGCTGATTAATGGCACATCTATTGGTCAAAGGGCGATATGACTATAGAAAAATCACTGCAGCGCTTAAGAACAAAAGTATCATGATAAACCATAAATGTGTTCAGCGTCTTATGGGGATACTGGAATTGAAATGCCAAATCAGACCAGTTCGTTATCACTCGTACAAAGGAAACGTTGGAAGATCGCACTAAATATTCTAACCAGGAACTTTTTAGCCAGTCGTCCACAACAAAAGAGGTTAAGGATCACTCAAATCAATATAAAACAAACAATGTTGTATATGCCACCAATTATTGATCTCTATAGGTGAGATTGTCTCTTATAACCTTTCAACATCACCGAACATGGATCAAATATACGACATATGGAACAAAACTTTTCTCAGAGTTCCCAACCATAAGGGGATAATTCTGCATTCAGATCAGAGATGGCAATACCAGCATTATGGTTATCAAAGAATGCTTAAAGTTCATGGAATTGTCCAAAGTATGTCTGGAATGGGAAATTGCCTGGATAATGCAGTGGCTGAAAACTTTTTTGGGATCATATAATCAGAACTGCTCTTCACAAAAGAATTCCATTCTGCGGAACAGTTTATTCACGAATTAAAAGAATATGTTGAGTATTACAACAACAAGAGGATAAAAAATAGGCTTAATGGAATGTGTCCTGTGCAATAAGGGAATGAGAGATGTCACGGCATAACGAGCCGTAGAGACGTTCGGACGAACGTCTCTCGGCGAGCAAGCCTGCAGAATTAGTATTCTACCCACAAGGCGGGGCGGATGCCGCCACGAACATCGCTCACGCCAACCCCGCCCCCATAGACCTCACCATTGGATTTGACACCTGCAGCACGGCCAGTACTGTTGCCCGGCGATCGAAGCCACCAATGGGCTGTACATTGAACATCTGTACAAGTTTCGCTAACAGAAGCCCCCTTTTGGATAACATACGATGTAGCCCTCGCCTTTCGCGCTTCATCATCCTCAAAATACACCGTATTTTCGGCGTCCACTCGATCCAGCAGGAACACCTTATCTTTCGTGTTTGCGCCACCATCATAAACTGTACTACCAGAAGTATAGTCCGATGTTGAGTTTGTCACCTCAATGATCGAGCCTAACTCGGTGGCATTAAATGCCGCAGCAATGAATCCTGAACTCGCATCGTTCAGCCACGCACGAATATTACTATTAGCCCATGTGGGGTAACTGGAGGTAGTGTGATAGGGCATGGTATCAATGACATATTCGCTCAGCAGAAGAGCCCGTCCTTTTTCACCGGCAGACGCAGGAGGCTGCAAGTCGAACACGATCCACCTGATCGGCTCGGGCGTATTCGTCGCCTGCGGATAATTGCCGAATGTCACGATGTCCCCCTTTAGTACACATTTGCCCAATACCATCACATAATCTTGGAATAATCCACAAATATCCTCTTCATCTGCGCCATTGCATACATACTGTGTCTGGTCAGCCTGAACGATGCCGTCGATGAGGATATCGACCTTGACGCCGCCATTGGTGCAGCTGCCCTGTGTACCATCAAAAGCAGTCGTCTGGATGCTGGCATTCTTGCCGTCTGTACCATCATCGCCGTTTGCGCCGTTGCAGACATAGCGCGTGCTGAGGATTTCGTCGGCATTGAGCACGTTGTTGCCATTTGTATCCAGACCGAAATCGACGCGGATGCCGCCGTTCGCGCAGTGTGCAATGTCAGCATCGGATGTTGCGACAAGCGCACTGTGGCCGTTCTGGCCGTCATGTCCATCGTGCCCATTCACACCATTGCAGATGTACTGTGTCTGGCCAGCCTGAACGACGCCATCGATGAAGACTTCTACTTTTACGCCGCCATTCGTACAGCTGCCCTGTGCACCTTCAAATGCGGTTGTCTGGATACTGGCATTCTTGCCGTCTGTACCATCTTCGCCATCTGTGCCGTTGCAGATATAGCGAGTATTGAGGATTTCGTCGGTATCGAGCGTAGCGTTGTCGTTCGAATCCAGACCGACATCCAGGCGAATACCGCCATTGGCGCAGTGTGAGCCAACATCATCGGACGTGGCTGCGAGCGTATTGTGACCGTTCTGACCGTCGTGTCCATCGTGTCCATCTGCGCCGTTCACACCATTGCAGATGTACTGTGTCTGATCTGCCTGAACCTCGCCATCGATAAGGACTTCTACTTTTACGCCGCCATTCGTACAGATCCCCTGCTCGCCATCGAATGATGTCGTCTGGATATTTGCGGTTTTGCCGCTGTTCTCGCCGTCTTCGCCATTGCAGATATAACGAGAACTGAGAATTTCGTCTGCTTCGAGTGTATCGTTATCGTTCGCATCCAGACCAAAATCGAGGCGCGTACCGCCGTTGGCGCAGTTTTCACCAACTTCATCGGACGAAGCTGCGAGCGCATTGTGACCATTCTGACCATCTTTTCCATCCACGCCGTTGCAGACATAACGCGTAGCAAGGATTTCGGCATCATCCAGTGTATCGTTGTCGTTCGCATCCAGACCAAAATCGAGGCGCGTACCGCCATTGGCGCAGTTTTCACCGACTTCATCGGACGAAGCTGCGAGCGCATTGTGACCGTTCTGACCATCTTTTCCATCCACGCCATCCGCACCGTTGCAGACATAACGCGAAGCAAGGATTTCAGCATCATCCAGTATATCGTTGTCATTCGCATCCAACCCAAAATCGATGCGCAAACCGCCATTGGCGCAGTTTTCACCGACTTCATCGGACGAAACTGCAAGCGCATTGTGACCGTTCTGGCCGGCCTGACCTTCTATTCCATCCTGGCCCGCAGTACCATTGCAGATGTACTGTGTCTGGTCTTCCAAAACCTCGCCGTCGATAAGGACTTCCACTTTTACGCCGCCATGCATGCAGCTGCCCTGCTCACCATCAAAAGTCGACGTCTGAATATTGGCATTTCTACCGTTTTCACCATTCAAACCATCCAGTCCGTTCAGACCGTTACTCCCGTTTATGCCGTTATCACCATTGCAGACGTACTGTGTCTGGTCTGACAGAATCTTGCCATCGCGGGAAACCTCGATTTTAATACCACCATTGGCGCAATTTCCCTCTGCACCGACAAAGGACGACGTTACAATTGAATCACCGGAGCTATCTTTATCTCCGCATCCGGCAAGCCCAAGAGCTGTCATCAATATTAACAAAACTAGCCGGCGATTCGTATAGGAACCATGAATGCCATTGGAAATATAGTTTTTACCCGCGATAAGGCCAGAAAATATATTATTTTTCAATTTTGCGTCTCCTCTTTAATAAAATACACCTCACTCAAAACAATTTGAGATGTTGATTGAGTTTAATTGTCGCGACATCTTAAATAGGATGCGCTCTGCAGATATATTTAATTATTTGCATCAAATTGTAAAGAAAATAATCATTATTTAACATCTGCGACCAGCCTAACGGCTTTTAATGGCGCTCGCTTTGGGGCGTGTCACGACACGTCCCTACTGCTCGCTGGCCCGCCTATTGCCTGCAGCAATACGGCTTGCCAGGCACGTGTCACGACACGTGCCTACATGGGGGGCGCGGCTATTGGCCGTTGGCCAATACGCCTGCGCACGTCGCGCCTATGCCTGCGGCATACGGCGCGCTGATGCATTCACTATCGGTTATGCATTACGAATCAAATTTGTTCGCCCACATCTTGATGAATACTTCACCCGAATCAAATTTATTAATTTCGACCGTGAGTTCCAAATCTTTCCCAATCTTCTTTATATACTGAGGATCGGCGCCTTTAGGACGGTTATTTTTAAATCCGGCCTTTTTGAGCTGCTTTTCATAATTTGAAGTAAACGATTTGCCCACGTCTTTATAGACATATTTGGTTTCTGTTGCAGCTTCGTTGGGCGCAACAAACTCGACGTATTTTGCCGGTTTTTTGTCATCGCCTAAAGGTGTAGGGATGCGTTCATCGGGTTTCTTTTCGTAGGGCGTGAATTCAATATCTTCTAATTTTGTTTTAACAAATTTCAATTCGGTAGAATCGTCGACAAACCAGAGCGTATCGCCTTCGAGGCGGATATTGTTAAAGATCATCGTGCCGGGCGAGATTTCGTCACCTTCGATATCAACAATGAGTTGATTGAGTTTTCCGCCGGCTGCATCGTGTGACAGAACTTTAAAGGTGCATTTGCGATGGTCAGTATCCGTCATATCTTTGTACAGGCATGTACCGTCTTCTTTGAGTGTGTAAACGGCCTGAAGGATGTCATCCGATTCTTTTTCAATGGTCCATCGACCGGCGAGATCGGCAGGAGCAATCGGAGCAGCTTTTTCCGGTTCTTTTTCTTCCTTATCGTTTTCTTGTTTACCTTCTTCTGTTTCCTTAGCTAAATCCAGAAGCATTGCCCCCTCTGAATCCAGTGGAATTACCTCGTTCATCTGCAATACGACAAAACTCATCATGGGTTTGAAGGCTTCATAGAGTTCCTCATTCTTGTTGCATTTGCAGTTATCAAGCTTTTTGGCCAAATCGTCGCTCGGAGGCGTCATGAACATCTGCAGCATATCCATGGTGCCTTTATTATTGCCGGCCATGGATTTGGCTTTGTCTTTGATGTAATTGCCCCATACATCGCGATGGCTGTTGAAAAAGGCAGTCATTTTTTCTTTTGCCTTTTCGCAGTCATCTTCATTATCAATCGCAATTTGCGCGATTTCATCCATAATATTTCCAGACTCAATGGCTTTTGGAGAAGCGCTTTTTTTACATCCTACAAGTCCGAGAAGCATAAGTACCGAAAGGCCAACAACGATCTGCTTTTTCATATGGAATCTCTCCTGTTTCGGGTATCTGTCTGCGCACGATTTGTGAGCAAGAATTTTAGTGAAATGTACCATATCAAAGCCGGAATGACCAGATATTACGCAATACAATCACATTTACTTCCGGCATGAATTTTTTCGGAGAGTATCCATCTAAAACACAGAAGATAATGATTTCCATTATGCATATTCCTCATTGGGAATTCCCAAATTAAATATTATCACGCGAAGCCTCTGAAAGATTCTGAGTGGGTGAATATTCCTGCTTCCCCCGCAACTTGCGCAACCGGGGGGCGACACGCCGTGAAGTCCAGACGAAATTCAGTTTTCCTTTTCAAAAATCCTATTTTACATCATTCGGCATGTATCGTATCATATATCATTCAGATGTACCAAAACGAGCAATAGCGCCGACTGCGTAATGTGCTCGCCAAATATTCTTTCCTTTTGTCTGATCGAGTTTTCTCAAATCTATTATTTCTGAAAACGAAACATGGCGAGCACATATAGCGACGGCCCAAAGGCCGTATGCGGCCTCCCTCCGGCAGCTCCAACGATCCCCCACCCATCCCCGGTTGACGATGGAATGAGGAGGCCGCATAGGCCGGCGCGCAGAGCGTATCGGCCATGCCGATAGCTCGCGCTCAATATTATGATGTACAATAGGTATGTCATTCATTATAAGTCCTCCAGGCTTGTCGTTCGAAGGAGAATGCCATGAAAACTCTGTGGAACAAAGTGATAATCATCTGCTCGGCGCTGACGGCTTTTGCGATGGGATGCGAGAACGATCAGAGCGGCAGTAAATCCGAATGTTCGGACAACGAAACGCGTTGTTCGGACGATCATCTTGGTGTTCAGGTCTGCAAAGACGGAACATGGAGCGAAGCCGAACCCTGCAGTGCGGATCAAACGTGCGATGAACAAAGCCATGCATGCAGAGAACCTGCAGGCAGCGACTGTAAAGAAAAAGAGACGAAATGCGCTGAAAATGCCAATGGCTACCTGACGTGTACAAACGGGAGATGGTCCGAATCTGCGGTGGCATGTAAATTTGATGAAACCTGTTCCCGCGGCAGATGTGAGCACAAAGGGGATAGCGATTGTATCCAGGACGAAAAGAAATGTTCGGAAGACGGCCATCGTGTCCTGATCTGCGATGCAACCGGGCAATGGAAATCTCAGAAGACCTGCGATGACAAAGAAATCTGCAATGCGGATCAAAAAGACTGCGTATCTGACGAAGATTCCGGGCAATGCAGCCCGGAAGAAAAGAAGTGTTCGGACGATAAACGACAAGTCATGGAATGCAGTGCAGATGGCCACTGGGAGATCGGCATTGAATGCAAAGACGATGAAATCTGTGACCCCGAACAGAAAGAATGCATATCCTCCGGGGATACGGATGAATGCACCGAAAGTGATAAAAAGTGCGCTGATGATGGCCGGAATGTCATGATCTGCAATGCGGAGGGACACTGGGACATTGAGACGGAATGCAATACCGATGAAACCTGCAGCTCCGAACAAACAGAATGTATAAAAACGACGATAGAAACCGAATGTACTGCCGGTGAAAAGAAATGCTCGCAGGACAATCTCAAGCTTCTGACATGCGATGCGGAGGGACACTGGGACGGCGGCATTGACTGCAAAACCAATGAAATCTGCGATCCGGAACAGAAGACCTGTATCCCCAAAGTCATTCCGCCGGAATGCACATCGGGCCAGAAGAAATGTTCCGGTGATTCCGGCTACCTGACCTGCAATGCGGAAGGACACTGGTCTTCGGAAGTCACATCCTGCAAATTCCAGGAAACCTGCAAAGACGACGGCAAATGTATAAAACAAAAAGATAAGGTGGATTTTGGAATTTGGTACAGCACCTGGTATGCATATACGAAGGAAACCTCGACCAGCAATCGCGAAAATACGTGGACTGCGTGGGATATTCCCTATCGTCCGAAGCTGTCCGGCGGCAATTTCGGGATGTACGACAGCAAAGATGCGAAAGAAACGGAATATTATATTTCGCAGATTTCGGATGCCGGCATTGATTTTATCATTTTGGATCAGACGAATAATATCGATGTTGACGGTGGATATATCAATGAGCGATCGCTAGCCACTGCCGAAGTATGTAAAAAGTATATCGACGGCCATCCCGATAAGCGTCCGGTCAGGTATTGTTCGGCCATCGGCGGTATTCAGTGGAGCCAGGATCCGGCCACCATCGAAGCCGAAGCCAAAAAGCTTTGGGAACGCTACGATTCGGGAGAAACCTATCATTATTATTTGGACGGCAAACCGCTGCTCATCGTCTATATCGGCAATTTGACAGAAGATTTATGGAAGAATTATCAGGGCGATAAAACCTATGCATCCAAATATACCATTCGTTTTGCCGATAATGCATCCCGGCCCGGGTACTATGGCTGGGCCTATGACAAGGGAACACAGCTTCACAGTGAAGTCAGTGTAATCATGCCGGGATGGGACAACCGCAAGGGAGCGCCCCCCGTCAAACGCAATGCGGGGGACTGGTATCAGGCGCAGCTGGATGTATTGCGCAAGGCAGCGACACTTCCCAAACTCATTGTAATCAATTCATTCAATGAATATGCCGAAGGTACGGCGGTATGGTCTGCAAATACCGATTTGCCCGGCAACAGCGACAAATGGGTCGATAAAAGCGGCCAGCTCAATCCGGATATGTATTGGAATATGACAGTTGATTTTATTAAGGAAATCAGGAAAAAATAGCAAACGGCTTTATCCGTCCGGGTAAGGATACAAAACAATATCATGTGAGTATATATAATGTTTTCCCAATGGATCATCGAACAAATCAAAGACATTTGCCTGAACTACAGACGCCGCAGTGCAGGTTCCGAGAGCGTGCGCCAGTGCATGAATCACATGTCAGAACAAATGAAACCCTGGTCAGATCAGGTCAGTACGCATGCCTTTAGACTGAGCCGTCATCCCTTCGTCGGAAGCATACCCCTGCTGACTGCCGGCGGCATCTGCGGCATCATCTGTTTCTGGCTCTCGTGCCTGCTGACATCAAAGATTCTTGCGGTTTTGAGTCCTGTACTTCTGGCAGCAGCTTTTTTGATATGGTTCGTGGAATTCGTTCTGTACCGCAAAGCAATTGATTTTCTTTGTCCCAAATATCATTCGTTCAATGTACTGGCCGAACGGAAAGCCAAAATAGAAAGCCGGCAGCGCATCATCATTGCCGGGCACGCCGATGCTGCCTACGAAATGACATTCTTTTTAAAATTCAGGACCTGGCAGATCTACGCGCTCATCATTTTGGCCATTCTCGGCATGCTCACCTGCTTCGCATTCGGAATCATACATGCGCTGGGCATTGTTTCGACCTCAGTTCTGCATGTATTTTGCGCAATCGAAGCCCCATTCCTCCTGGTATTCATTCCCTGGCTCTTCTTTGTAAACTGGAAATGCGTCGTCGACGGAGCCAACGACAATCTTACGGGATGCTATATCGGGATGAGCATTCTGAAGGAAATGTCTGAAACAGAAGAACGCATGAACTATACGGACGTGTGCTGTCTCATCACGGACGGTGAGGAAAGCGGGCTGCGCGGTGCAGCAGCATACGCAAAACAGTATCGCAGGGAATTGACGGACAGCAATACGATCGTCATTGCCCTCGATACGATTCATGATCCCAAAGAGCTGGCGATATATCACCGGGGGATCAATTTTATTCAAAAGAACAGTCCGGAAGTCTGCAAACTGTTGAAATCCGCAGGCGATGATTGCGGCACTCCCCTGCCCTATACCGAATTCTATCCGGGAGCAACGGATGCAGAAGCCTTTTCGAGATACGGCATCAAGGCCGCCGCAATATGCGCCGTTCAGCACTCCCCTACGACCTATTACCATACGCGGCATGATTCCTGGGACAATCTCAATGAAGAATGCATCTCCATGACGAGAAATATTATTAAAAGAGCCATTCAGATATGTGGCGCGCAGAATTCCCATGAATCTGACCATTCATAATCATATAAAGATATTATAATGCATCCTTTTTATAAAAGACTGTTTCAACAGAATGAACATGTTATGAAATTCGGCCTGGAAGCCATCCAGAAAGCGCTTTCACTCGAACCGAAAATTGTGAGTTACCCGCATATCCTCATTGCCGGCACAAACGGAAAAGGTCAGACGAGTGCTCTGTTTGCCAATGCCCTGACGATGGGCGGCATCCGGACCGGTCTCTTTACATCGCCGCATCTGGTCGATTTCCGCGAACGCATCCGGGTCGATGGCAGAATGCTCAGTGAAGAGGAAATCATTCGCATCGGCGAACAGGTGCTCTGCAAGTATGGAGGAGATGATATCCCTGAGTTTTCGGGCGTTGCTCTGACCTATTTTGAATGCTGTCTCATGATGGCCCTTAGGGCATTTCAAGCCCGAAATGTGGAATTCGGCGTATTTGAGGTCGGACTTGGCGGTCGCCTGGATGCCACGAATGCCCTGAATCCTCAAATGAGCATCATCACTTCGATCAGCCGCGATCACGAGGAATACCTGGGTCATGATACTGCCAGCATTGCCTGCGAAAAAGCCGGTATCATGCGTTCCGGATGCCCGGTCGTATGCGGACGCAATGAGGCCAATACGCTCGAAGCTGAAGCCCGCGCTCGCGGCTGTTCTTCTTTCGATGCTCTCGGACGGGATTTTGAATGGCGCGAATCTGCAGGCGCCCTGTATCTGGATTCGCGCTTTGGAAAGATCGAACTTCCCGGCGGCTGCCGCCTCGTTTCGTATCAGCGCGACAATGCGGCCGTTGCCATTTTTGCGCTGCTAAAGGCAAAAGAAACCGGACTGATTTCCATTCCCGTGCGCGATATTCTGAATTCACTGATATGCAAAACCAGGTGGGTTGGCCGGATGTGGCCATGCAGCCCCGAAATTGCTCAAAAATATGGCGTCGCAGGCATAATACTGGATGGCGCACACAATCCCGACGGCGTTCGTGCTTTTGTTGAAGCCGCAAAACGCAACCCATCCCCACATGCACTGGTCGTGAACAGCTGCAGCGACAAAGACATCGAACAGATGTTTCCGCAATATCTCGAAACATTCCCGCCGGATTCGATATTCGTCGTCCCCGTCGAATCGACAAAACGCGCATGCAGTCCTGCGGACTACTGCAGTCGGACCCATCTGGACATCAGTCAGGCATGCAGCTCCCTGCGCGAAGGTCTGGAACGTGCGGCAAAAGCGGTCGGCCCCCGGGGAATCATTTATATTTCGGGGTCCCTGTATCTCATCGGCGAAGCCATCAGAGAACTCCATGAAGAGGCTTCGCTGGAAAGCATTTTATAGGTGACTGTGGCAGCCTGGAGCAGGATGCCGCAGGGATTTCCGTATTGCATTTGCAGCAGGCAGAGTGCGCGGTCGTATGGAGCGCAAGCGACATAGACCGCGCCAAAGGTGCGTATCCCGAAGGGAGAGCACCGAAAGCGAGCCGTATCCGACGCAGTCGAACAGGCGAAGCCAACCATAAAACATGAGGATAAATGGTGGACAAAAAAAGCCGCCCGAAGGCGGCTCGAAATGCAGGCTGCACTATCCCTTATTTATCCAGATAGGCATAGCGATCGCCGAGTGCCAGATAATTCATGAAGCGCTCGTATTCCTCTCTGTCGACGATCGAATAGACGTTTTCTTTCGAAAGCGTGATGAGATTTTTCATGAGCAGCTTGTCGATCAGCCCCTTGAGCTCGGCTTCGTCGATGCCAAGGATATACGCGAGATCGACGGGAATTGTCGCCTTGTTGTTGGCTTCGCTGTGTTCAATTTCGTGCAGCAGCTGAAGCATCACGCGACCGAGTGTATTGCGCATCTGCAGGACAGAAATTCTGAAATGGGCTTCATTCAGGCGACCGGCGAGTTTTTTGAGCATGCGAATGGAGAGCTCACCATTGCTGCGAATGAGGGTTTCGAACTGACTGGCTTCGACCACCAGTATGCGGGCGGCATCCACAACGGTAGCTGTCGTTGGCTGTCCATCACCGGTCACGAGCGCCAATTCGCCGCAAAACTCACCTGGTCCAAGCGTCTCAATGACGATATCTTCCGAGCAGACACGACGAGTCAGCTGAACATGCCCTTCGTTAATCACCCAAAGTTTACTACCGGGATCACCTTCATAAAAAAGTACCGCACCCGGTTCATAAGCCTTACCAAGACGTTCCAATGCCTGCTCTTTATCCATTTTGCAATGACCTCATTTTAAGGATTTAAAAACGCGCACAAAGTGCGGAAGTACTTTTAGCACTTTTGACAAAGTTCAGGCAACCAAAACCACACTTCAGCGAATTAATGTTCCGCGACCGCCCGGAAATCCGCCGGAAGAATCCCCCATGCATCATGCGATGAACGATACGGTTCACCCCGGAATGCTTCTGCATTGGCTGGTTTTGGGTATTGGCGCAGGCTATGTCGCCGCCGGGCGACATACGCCCTGCGGGCGCGGCTATTTCGCGATGGGACGTATCGCGAAAATTCAGACGTTCACCGACACCTCTCTGCAGCTCAATACACCGCGCCAACAGCAGAAAAATGGCGCATCCCGTCTCCTGCACAAAATTAGAAGTAATGATTTTCATTTTTTTTATAAAGTATTAGACTCAATCTGGGTTATTGGATTGTTGAATAGGAGAAAGTGCCATGACAGCTAAATTTTCACAGAAGCTAGCTTCACAATTTATCGGTCGTCAAAGCAAATTACCTCGAAAACGCACGCCGGCGAGCAAACCGGAAGACCAGCAGCAAACGGCTCCTGCTGTACAGAAGCAGGATGATCCGATTGGAACAGCCAAAGTTACGGTCAGCACCCTCAATGTCCGCAAGGGGCCGGGAACAAGTTATGAGCGCATGGGCGGCGTATCCCAGGGCAAAACCCTTCAGGTTTATGAAGAAAAGGAAGGCTGGATCAAAATAGGCTATGGTACAGAATTTGGCTGGGTATGTGCCAAATACACTGACTATGTCAGCAAACCGCCTGCATCAACGTTCGAGCCTTTTGATGCCACAGTGACAGCATCCTCTCTCTGGGTTCGCACCGGTCCCAGTACCGATTACGACCAGGTTCAGGCTCTGCCGCAGGGAACTGTCGTTAAGGTCGTTGGCCAGGATCCCAATACCGGATGGTATCAGATTGAATATGGTTCGATCACTGGCTGGATGAGCAACAAATATCTCGAAAAAACGACAGAAAAGCCGCCTTCGACACCTGGGGATGGCCAAAAGGCTGTCGATTTTGCCCAGAAGTATTATTACAGCAAAACGGGACTCTGCACGCATGATTACTGTAAAAAAGAGCCCAAACTTCCCCATCTGAGCGATTTTGGCAGCTACAATAATAACTGTGCCAATTTCGTCACCGCAGTCATGCAGAATGTCGGGTTGATTTCAAAACACTTCAATGCTGTAGCCGATCTCAAGGCACACTGTGTCGCCGGAAAAGACGGATATCGTGAAGTCTCTCTCAAGAATGCCAAACCCGGCGATATCTGGATCAACAAGGATTCTTCGCACAGCCATACAGAATTTGTCAAAAGCGCCAACGGATCCGGTTCCGTAACGCTCATCGGTTCCAACAATGTTTCGACCAACAACGACAAACATGGCCATGGCGGCAGCAGTTATCAAAAGGTTACAGAAGCAACCAAGTCCAACGCAAAAGTCTATTCGAGACAATAATTCAATACATTCATTATTAAAGGGCATGACATCCGGTCATGCCTTTTTTTTGCCATGAACGTCAATAATGCCAATAGCAGATTTGAGCTATGAAAATAGCTATTCTTAGATCCAGGCACCAAGAACCGGGACACCAAAAGCATGAGCTGCCCGGTAATCAGTCAACATTATATAATCAAACTCATTCACCTATAAAACCATAAGCCAAACGGGCTGCAGGTTCATCAACATACCGGCAATACAGAGCCTATTATTCGTATTCCTGTTCATAAATTCTCAGGATCAGATAATCAAGCCTACAGTTTTTTCATCAACGCATAGATTTGATCCAGCTGTTCATCACCGATATGATCCGAATCAAACGCAGCCTGGTTCACCAGATCACAAAACTTTTTGAGTCTTTCATAATCTGTTTTGGACAAGTGATACGTACTTTCGGAATCCCGCAGCTGAAAAGGCGTTTTATGCCCCCATGCCAGGGATCTTCCTGATACTTTCTCATAAACAGATTCATAGCACTGAATGATATAATCCCTGCGTCTCAGCATGCCTATTACATGATGCCGACCCGATTTGAGGCGTCCCTGCCATAATATATAATCAGGATGCTGAACACGGAATTTACAATTACCGGAAAACTCACATGGCCATTGAGATACATGTGATGGTTCGCCATTGATTTCAATCTTCGTTTCCGAAAGCGGCAATTCTGATGATGTTTTCAAATCGATGCAAACCAATTCACCATTTGAAGTCCCTTTTTGCGATGCCAAAGATCTATCCAGGGTTTTCGAGGACACATAAACGCCCTGTTTTCCCGGTTTGGGGGGACGCGGATATTTGCGGCGTTTGGCGAACCTCCATCCGCCAACCCCCACCAAACCGACGATTCCCAGGACAGCGATCGGCCAAAATGTCCGGTGATAAACGGGATCAATACAGTAATTTCCGGTCAGAGCCGCATATTCCGGCCACATATCATCCCGTCTAATCGTGTATCGAAAACATCCCGTGAGATTATTATCATCCGCAAACAGCACATGACCCTCTGCATCGGATTGTGCGAACAGTTCGATGGTTTCAGCATTCTCACGTTCTATTTCCAGTTTTGCCCGAATTCCTGCAGCAGCATAACGAAGGTCTGCATTGAGAAAAAAGCCATTCCAGTGACTGCGCACTTCGATATCCGGCTTAAACAGATCATCATATACAATAATATTTGTTCGATGTCTCTCCGGTTCAAATTTGTATTCTTCCAGAAGAGACGATTCCAGCGTCAGATCACCCGCTTCAGGGAACGGCGATTCAAATGCAGCCGACGTCGACACCTCCCCCTCATTGATATGCACGCGAATGGATTCCGGTCCTGCACTGACGATGGCATCCGCAGCCATATCCAGACACCCCGAACGCCATAGTTCAAAAGAGAGCGGTTCATTTTTGGGCCATAACACAGTTCCTTCCGGATGTATTTCGGAATTCAGGCGACATCGCATCGTCTCGAACTGAATTGTCTGAATCGTTCCCCGATAAGGTCCCGTTCCGCGAAAGACGACATGCCCTTCGTAGCCGCCATCCGGAAGCATGAACGATGTCACCAGCTCACCGGATGCGTCCGTTTTGTATTGGAATTCCAGCTCCTCACCGCTGGCACGGTTCCGCAGGAAAACGAATAAATCCGCATTACCGACGCCATGATTCAAATCATCCACGAGATTAGCCCGCAGCCGTCCCCCTTCAAATCCATCCGTCTGAATGAGCAGACTGGTTTCGGATTCGACCCAGATTGTTTCCGCATGAGCGATTTGATCCCCTATTTTTCCCGGAAAGAGTATAAGAAAGAATAGGGAAAGCCCCAATTTTCCGGCAAGATATCTCCGGATTGGCGAACCAATGGTTGTTCTGCACTGACATGCATTCTCTTGTCTGTCTTGCAATGACGCACATTCCCTGTTTTTTTTCGCATCAAATGATCTGTTTTTTGAATACGCCGGGAGATTGTTCATGATTTCTGATGTTTATATGCGATTGCGAAACGAGATTGCCAAAGCCTATACCGGTGAAGAGCGAACGATTCGAGCGCTGTGTGTTGCCCTGATTACCGGCGGTCACGTTCTGCTCGAAGGCGTTCCTGGATTGGCCAAAACGACGCTGGCCAAAGCACTTGCGCAGGCCATTGACGCCAAATTCAGCCGAATTCAGTTTACCATGGATCTGATGCCAGCCGACATCACCGGCTCAAATATTTATAAGATGGATGCCGGAGAATTCAAGTTTATCGAAGGGCCTATTTTTACCAACATTCTTTTGGCGGATGAAATTAACCGTGCATCGGCCAAAACCCAAAGTGCCTTGCTCGAAGCCATGCAGGAATACCAGGTCACAGTCGATGGAACGACGCGCCAGCTGCCGGAACCCTTTTTTGTCATTGCGACACAAAATCCCAGCGATGATCGCGGAACGTGGCCGCTGCCCGACAGCGAACTCGATCGTTTTATGTTCAGAATCCGACTGGACTATCCAAACTCCGAGCAGGAAAAAGACATCATCAGAATGGCATCACATCCCGATCCAGTTATCACACCAGTCATCAAGCCAAGTGAAATTGCGTCCATCCGTGATTCATTGCTTCAGATCCGGGTTTCTGAATCCATCGTCCAGTATATTTCGGATCTCATTCGACAGACGCGCTTTGAATCCCAGATTGCCCGAGGCGCGAGTCCCCGTTCGGGCGCCATGCTGCTCAAGGCTGCGCGCGGATTTGCCTGGCTTCGCCATGGTGAGTTTATCGTTCCCGATGACGTCCAGGAAGCATTGCCGCTCATACTCAATCACCGGCTCATCCCCGTGGATGAAGACATCAACATCGATAATATCATTCAAAATGTCATGGCAAAGATCGGATTCAGATAGACAAATGATTTCGTTTTCATCTGTCCATACATTGTACATAGTATATACATGACAATTAATAACAATAATCAGCCTGACAATACTTGTATGATGTTATCCAGAACACAATGGAAACATTGCTAAACTTTTTTTTTATTTATGCAAGTATTTCAAATCATTATCTGTTATACTCGAAAGAGTTGCGATTCGCCGGGGTTTTAGTTCAGAAATCACTTTCTGAAAATGCTTGCCCCGTAATTAAACCATTGTTTAATGATGAGTTAAATCATCTGCAAATATCACCAGGAGACGATAACATGAAGCACATCCGTCAACGTTTTTCCAGGAGCACGTCATTCCTTGCAATGGTCTCACTGTTCATACTCTATGGCTGCGACAGCGATTCCTCATCGCATGAAAATCTCGTCTGTCCGGATGATGCCCCCAAATGCGGCGATGTATGCTGCCCCTACAAGTGCCGTAAGGGTGTGTGTGCTTTTCCCGGCGAAATTGAACTCACGCCTCAGAACGAGGACGATTGCAGTGACGCCGGTCTTACTTTCTGTGATGGCAAATGCGTCAGTCTCCAGAGTGACCCCATGCACTGCGGCGACTGCGACACAATTTGCAGCGGCGAAGAAACCTGCCGGAAGGGCGAATGTGTGTTTGGATGCGCCGATGGCCTGACGCTCATGGACAAGGGTTATTGTGTCGATACAAACTCTGACAGCGAACACTGCGGCGCAGACGATGTATCATGCGGAGATTCGATGTATTGCAACAATGGTCAATGCGAATGCATGAACAGGCGCTACGACTGCGATGGCAAAGCCAGCAACGGCTGCGAATCCATTGTCAAATGCGAATATCTTTGCGAAGCAGGAAAGAAAACGTGCGGTTTAAATTTCTGCTGCGAAGAGAATGAATCCTGCTGCGGTACAAGCTGCTGCCAGGAAGGAACAACGTGCTGCGACGGAAAGACATGTATCGATTTGCAATCAGATCCGCATCACTGCGGCAGCTGCAAAGAAGAATGCAGTGCCAGGGAAAAATGCGAAGCAGGAAAATGTGTCGAAAACAATATAGCCTGCGAAACAGAAGGCCAGATCGCATGTTGGGGAACATGTATCGACGTTATGAGCGACGCCAATAATTGCGGCAGCTGCGATTATGCCTGTGACGAAGGCATACAGTGCGTCGAAGGCAAATGCCAGATAGTATGCGAAAATGATCTCCAGATATGCGGCAGCGAATGCGCCGATTTCAATACCTCGCCGAAACACTGCGGGAACTGCGATACCCAATGTGCCGGCAATCAGACATGTGTCGATGGAGTTTGCACAGATACCAGCGATATTTCCTGCGAGGCCGAAGAAGTCAACAAGGATCTGTGCTGGGGAACATGTGTAGATACGCAGACGGATGTCAATCACTGCGGTAAATGTGGACAAACTTGCAAAAAGGATCAGAACTGCGTTTCAGGTGCATGCGTCGATCCGCAAGCTGCCAGCGACTGTTCCGCCGACCAAAAGATGTGCTTTGGAGCGTGCAAGGATATCCTCACAGATACCGAAAACTGCGGCGACTGTTTGAACAATTGCGGAGAAAACCACACTTGTATCGCCGGTCGGTGCGAAGCAATATGTACAGAAACTCAAATCAAATGCGACGGCGCATGCTTTGATCCCAAAACGAGCAACAAACATTGCGGAGCATGCGACAATGCCTGCGGTTTCGGCATGGAATGCCGCGAAATTGATGGTGGAACAGGCGCCTGTCAATGTGATGCAGGCCATTTTAACTGCGACGGCGATCCTGCCAATGGATGCGAATCGACGTCGGCATGCGCATGTACTCCGGGCCAAAAACAGGCATGCTGGCGCGGCACCACCGAAACCCGCGGCAAAGGAGCATGCAGGGACGGCGAACAAACATGCGACGCTTCAGGTAAATTCTGGGGCCCCTGCACAGGCGGCACCTATCCTTCGTCGGTTACATGCGACATCAAAGGAAAATATATCGGCGGAGACCAGAACTGCAATGGCATCCCCGATGAAAATGAAGAATGCAAGACCAAATGCGAACTCCTGTTGTCCGAAAGCACCTATATCGGTTGTGAATACTGGGCTGCCTATACAGAAAATGAAGATGTCAACGGCAATTATGCCGTCATCATCAGCAATATGGGCGAGGAGGATGCCACTGTGACTGTGTACAAATACAACAATAATACGGTTGCAAATACCAGGGTCGTCAAAAAAGGTACGGTCGAAACCATCGTTCTCGGCAAACGTGGAGAGGGAATGATTTCAGGAACAACGATAAAAGCTGCCGGATTCCGCATTGTATCCTCTGCCCCGATAACTGCCTATCAGTTTAATCCGCTGCGCCAGGATGCCGTCTGGAATGATGCCTTGCTTCTGCTGCCCAAAAATGTCTACGGAAAACGCTACTTCAATATTATTGGTTCCGGTTCAACCTATATTGCCATTCAAGCCACTGCCCCCGGTGAAACAAAAGTTACTGTCAAACCAACAAAAGACACCAGGTCCGGTGGTTCCGTCGGAGCGATAAAAGCCAATCAATCCAAAACATTCACACTCAAACAGTTTGACGTATTCCAGCTCTCATCCAAGAGCGATTTAACTGGTACCGAAGTGACAGGCGACAAGCCTTTTGTCGCGATTGGCGGATGCAAGAGCTGTTACAATGCCCATAGGTTCACTGATGATGTGTATGACCACTATTCGGAGCAACTCTTCCCATTCCAGTCATGGGGCAAGGAATATGCGATTGTCGGCTTTAAAAAGCAGGGCGGCGAACGCGATCAGTGGCGAATACTATCTGCCCAGGATGCCCAGCTGACGATCACACCCGAGATTACAAATTTAGGTAAAAAAATTGGCGGAAGCAACAAAATCAATATCAAGGCAGGCGTTCCCTACGATATTGTTACAAAAGACAACTTCCACATGTCCTCCACCAAACCCATTCTCGTCGCGGGTTTCCTTGGTGATGAAGACACCGACAAGGATCCTTCCTATACACTGGTCGTCCCGGTACAGCAGTTCAGAAATGACTATTCCTTTATGATTCCTGCGGATTACGATGAAAATTATATTTCAATCATTGCTCAAAAGAATATATCCTCAGTAAAGATATATAAAACTGCCGGTGGAAATGACAGTTTGATTAAAGAAATTAAAAAAGCCGATTTCAAAGCTATTTCCGGAACGGATTATGTATTTTACCGACACAACATGGGCACCGCGCATGCCGCTTACAAACTGATAGCCGACAAGCCCATCGGTGTTCAGAGCTACGGCTATACGATGAGTTCATCATACGCCTATCCTCTGGGCCTGAACCTCATCAATCTCAATGGTACCAACTGATTTTATCCTGTTGCCTCATGGCGGCGAATGCCTGCCATGAGGCCGTTCGGCTATTGTCATACGCCGAACGCAGCGGTGCTATCGCGATGCGATACGCACCGCTTTTTTATTGGTATTCTTCATTTTTATGATTTAACAGGAATTTCAATCCATTATCTGCTAAACTAAAGAGGATTTTTTCTCCCTGCACACAGGGAGGCAGAATTTACCAATAAAACTCAGATAATCCATACTTTAGTATGTCATCTGAGTCATCAGCAAATATCATCAGGAGACATTTCATGAAGCATTTCCAATCCCCCAAAATCTCAGCGATTCTGGCGATTGCAACGTTGACCATGGTCTATGGCTGTGACAGCGATTCCTCATCGTCGTCCGAAAACCTCACCTGTCCAAATGACGCCCCGATATGCGGCGATATTTGCTGTCCCTTCGAATGCAATGACAATATATGCGCATTCCCGAATAGCAACACCAACACGCAAACCGAGGATGACTGTAATAAAAACGGCCAGACATTCTGTAACGGCAAATGCGTCAGTATTCAAAGCGATCCCATGCATTGCGGCGATTGCACAACGATTTGCAGCGGCCAGGAATCATGCCAGGAAGGCAAATGCGTATTCGGCTGTGGCAAAGGCCTGACACTGCTCGACAACGGACTTTGTGTCAATACGAGCTCCGACAGCGAACACTGCGGGGCCGATAACGTCGCATGCGGAGAGTCGATGTACTGCAACAATGGACAATGCGCATGTATGAACAAACACTACGACTGCGACGGCAATGCAGATAATGGCTGTGAATCCGAAGTCAAATGTGAATACCTCTGCGAAGAAGGCAAAAAGACATGCGGTCTGAATTTCTGCTGCGCCGAAAATGAATCGTGCTGCGGTTCAACCTGCTGTGAGGCGGGAACAACATGCTGTGACGGAACGACGTGCATAGACCTGCAATCCGATCGCAATCACTGCGGCAGCTGCAAGGAAGCATGCGGTGCCAGAGAAAAATGTGAAGCTGGTGTCTGCATTGATGACGACAGCAAATGTAATACAGATGGCCAGATATCATGCTGGGGAAGCTGCATCGACGTTATGAGCGATGCCAAAAACTGCGGTGATTGTGACCATGCTTGCGACGAAGGAATTCTTTGTATTGAAGGCAAGTGCCAGATCGTATGTGAAAATGATCTTCAAGCCTGCGGCAATGAATGCGCTGATTTCAATACCTCGCCCAAACATTGCGGGGATTGTGAAACCCAATGTGCCAACAATCAGACATGCGTCGATGGCAGTTGTACAGATAACAGCGATGTTTCCTGCGAAAACGAAGAAATCAATAAAGACCTGTGCTGGGGAACGTGCGTGGATATGCAGACGGATCCCAGTCATTGCGGTTCATGCGGAGTCACCTGTACGAAAGATCAAACGTGCGTCACAGGTGCATGCGTCGACAATCCGAAACCGGGTGAATGTTCTGTCGGCCAAAAAATGTGCTTTGGTGTATGCAGGGATATTCTCACAGATATCGACAACTGCGGGGAGTGCCTGAACAAATGCGGAGAGAACCAGGCCTGCGAAGCAGGCAAGTGCGAGATGATCTGCGATGAAACACAGATCAAATGCGACGGTATCTGCTTTGATCCCAAGACGAGCACCAAGCACTGTGGAGCCTGCGACAATGCCTGTGCTGCTGGCATGGAATGCCGCGAAGTTGAGGATGAAAAGAGCGCTTGTCAATGTGATGCCAATCATTTCGACTGCGACGGAGATCCTGCCAACGGCTGCGAATCAACATCGGAGTGTGCCTGTACACCTGGCGCAGAACAGGCATGCTGGCGCGGTGCTCCCGAAAATCGCGGAAAAGGCATTTGCAAGGATGGTAAACAAACATGCGATGATTCAGGCAGATTCTGGGGCCCCTGCACAGAAGGGGTTTATCCGTCATCCATCACCTGCGATGATGCAGGTTTTTATATCGGCGGTGATCAAAACTGCAACGATATTCCGGATGACCAGGAAGACTGCAAAGCCAAATGTGACTTAATGCTCAGCGATATGTCATACATTGGATGTGAATACTGGCCCGTATTTTTACAGAACTACAGCGGTTTCAGCGAAGTCTATATGGATATGACGGTCGTTGTCAGTAATCCGAACGATACAGATGTAGATGTATATGTATTTGACAAGGTAAAAAATGACAATGCATCTCATCAGCCATACCTGTCATTTACAGTACCGGCCGGCGGCGTCGTAACCAAACTGATTGTCGGCGATCCGACCGGAAGTACAGACAGTAACCAGGCAGTTCCCGATTCCGGACAAACCATATACGATTACATGCTTCAGAACACGATGCTTGCGCCCTATGCATTTAAACTGAGAAGCTCACTGCCTGTCGTCGTATATCAGTTCAATCCGTATGGGAAATCGAATGGCTATACTGCAGATGCTTCACTTTTGTTACCATCAAACGTATTGGGACAAGATTATATTAACTTATCATATTATTCCAACAACGAGGATATATCTGCAAATACCTTTACAGTAGTAGCAGTAAAACCAGGTACGACGACCATCGAAGTAACACCTTCCATTGACGTCAGAAGCGGAACGGATGTGAACAACTCTTCAACGATCGATGCGATCGAAGCAAATGCCAAGAGAACTTTCACATTAAAACAATTTGATGTTTTACATCTGCAGCAGGGTGATTCTGGTGAAATGACTGGTTCGAGAGTCCATGCCGACAAACCTATCGCAGTTTTTGGCGGCGCAGCCTGTACCAATATTCGTTCTGCCTGTGATCATACCGAAGAACAGCTTTTCCCGACCAATGTTTGGGGAACAAATTATTACGCGATTCGTGCCGGTTATGATCTTGCCAATAAAAAGCTCCTCGGCAATGAATTGGATGATTATTATATCCTCGCCCAACAGGACGGAACAGTTGTCACGATCACCGGAAATCAGGGCGCACTCAAAACAGATTTAATCCCATTGCCAGCCTACTCCGGAGGCAGTGGTGAGAAGACTCTGATCCCGATAACCACCGAAAAGAATTTCACCGGAACAGTTACATTGAATTCCGGTCAGTTTACAAAAATCACAACCACTAAAAACTTCCAGGTGTCCGCGACCAAACCGATTCTCGTTGCTCAGTTCATAGATGATGTTGCAAAAATCGGAGATCCCGGCTACACGCTTAACGTGCCTGTTGAACAATATCGTACTGATTATTCATTCTCAATTCCGGATAATTATGAGTATGATTTTGTAACTCTCGTTGCTCCAAAAGATACAAAAATATATTATACAGGTGCTGGTCATAAAGGCACTGCTTATGACAATGTACTCATCGACACGCTTCCTTCAGATGTATTCAGTGGCTGGATGACTGTCGGCAATGATAATTATGTTTATGGTTATCTTGATATAGACAGCGGCACCCATCATCTTCAGGGAGATAATAAATTTGGCGCACTCGGATATGGTTTCGGGGATGCAAAATCTGAAATATATGATGATACATCCTATGCCTATCCGATTGGTTTAAATCTCGACAGAATCAACAACACCAACTGATCGACCAGGGATCTGAATAATAAGGTCAGGATTCGCACCGTCCAGTGAACGGTGCGGATCACAGAATTCAGTGAGCAGCGGCCAGACACGAGCCGGATCGCTGACAGGTGCTTGAGACGAAGTGAAAGGCCCCCTCGCGAACTGAGGCGTGTTGATTAGAGAACTTCAAAAACTCGATGGAGAAGAAAGGCCCCCTCGCGAACTGAGGCGTGATATTTGGATTCCTGAGTGCAGGACATTGCACGCTTTGAATCCTCCCCCGCAGAGGCCAAATGAGTAAACTAAAATTGCGGGTTGGTGCGCCGAGGCGCGGAACATGAAGCTGGCTTATATCGCGAATAGAGAAAGCACGCATCTGCACAGCAAATAACGCGCCGCAGGGAGCACTGCCCCAGGCCTGACACTCATATTTTTACAGAAGAACACTTTTTTGTGTTCTTTTTTTAATTGATGAGTATTTCAAATCATTATCTGCTAAACTCAAAAGGCCTATGGACTCCCACAAATGAGGGAGTCTTCCAATTTCCAGTTCATCCTTAAATTACGGTGTATTTTCAAATCACTAGCAAATACTTCAGGAGAGCCTATATGAAACATTTTTCATCCTCCAAAATCGCTGCGATTCTTGCTATCGCCTCAATGGCTGCGCTTTATGGCTGCGAAAACGAATCCTCATCTTCTTCCGAAACTCTCACATGTCCGTCAGACGCTCCGCTATGCGGCGGTGTATGCTGTCCCTACGAGTGCAATAACAATGAGTGCGCATTTCCGGGCGGCAGTACGACACCTGACCCCAAAACAGAGGACGACTGCACGAAAAACGGCCAGACATTCTGCAGCGGCAAATGCGTCAGCACTCAAAGCGATCCGATGCACTGCGGGGACTGCACG
>JAFRYG010000088.1 GCA_017441205.1 Pseudomonadota bacterium | reverse complement strand
TCCAGCCGACAATCCGCAGAGCAAGGGTAATTTCGTCTTTGTCGTGCCTTATAAGAAGCCCAGCAGTCCCGACAAGGGGTCGCTCTCGTTTTCGACTTCGGTACAGGCTGTGGATTTGTATTTTGCCATCGATACATCCGGGTCGACGTATGATGAAATAGATGCCCTCAGTCAAAATATCAAGCCACTGATGGATTCACTGAAATGCAAGGTCCTTGATGGCAGCTTTACATGTAATGAGGATAAAGATTGTGCTGATCACGGGATCGTCGATTCCATCTGTTCGGTAATCTCTCATCAATGCGTCGAAGATCCTACAAAGAAAGCGGGCGGCTGCGTATCCGATATGTGGGTTGGAACGGGATCGTGGGGAGATTGCGGCCAGTTTGGGCATATTATGGATGTCAATTCCAATGTTGACAGTTTTATCTCACGGTTAGGATCGCTTCCTCATCGCGGCATAACCGAGAATGTCTGGGATGCGATTTACTGCGGCATTGCGTCACCTTCGGAGTCCAATCTGTGCTCAGGGAGGGCAACGAATTGTGCCGCAGGCAAGGATACGTGCGTCGGATTCCGCGACAATTCGCTTCGTGTCTTTATTCCGCTGACGGATGAAGCCCAGATGAACGCCAGCAACTGCCAGTCTGTTTCGAGGGGGTCCAGCTACAATGTCACCTGCTTTGGTATGAGTGATTTGGATACAACCCTTGCAACGAATGTGGGTAAATATGCCAGGTCCAAAAATGTCAATATTGTAGGTTTCTGGGGAGGATCGGCTGAGTGCATTCTCAAATCAGCAATAGAAGGCAATGGACTTGATTCGTCCGTCTTTAATATCAGATGTGATGGTTCGGGTATTGTGAATGCTACAAAACAAGCCATCATTTCGATTTCGCAGAACAAGCCCCTCGTCATCACGACCGAGGCGTCAGATATTGACGAGGGTGCTGCGGCACTGATTGACGGTCTGTCGGTCAATATTACAGATGCGGCTGTCGAGGGTAAGACATGTACAAAAGTTGACAGTATTGTTCCGGGCAAATTTGAAGGTATTTCTGCACTGCTTCCGGGGCGTGCCGTTTGTTACGATGTTAAGCCTGTTGCAGTAAATGAAGTTATTCCCGCTCAGGATGTTCCATTGGTTAAGAAGGCGAAAATAGCCATCAAGGGTGATGGCTCGACGCTGAGCGAGCGTGTCGTCTACTTCCTGATCCCGCCGGTATTTGAGGAGGAGAGCGGCATCAACTGATGAATATAAAAAGGTGAGCGTATTCTTTGCGGGCAGCAGGCCTGCAAAGAATAGCGAGCCATCGCCGCGTATGACCGGAAGTCATAGCGGCGATGCGCGGTCCGCAGGGGGAATGAATATATATTAATTATGAAGGAGGAATCCGGGGGGCGTGGTGTATGGCCCCCAAGGCCGAGCACCCAGCTGCCGTACAAGAAGATCAAAGCGGAGGATTGGCCTACATCGAATGTGGTTGTGTGATATGTAATGGTTTGTAGGATATTCAGAAATTTACAAAATTTGTGAATAAAATTCAACAACCAGCTTGCGCAGAAAATGCCGGGGTGTTAAATGGTTGCCATCGGTTCGGCGCAACTGCGCCACATAACGTCCGAAGGGACGGAATTTTAACACAGGAGTAGAGATTATGGCATTTAATCCTTTCGAAATGGCTCAGAAACAGTTTGACAGAGTGGCAGATCAGCTTAATTTGAGCAGCAGCATTCGCGCACTTCTTCGCGAACCGATGCGCGAATATGCATTTACGCTTCCGATTCGAATGGATGATGGGTCCATGCGCGTGTTCAAGGGATATCGCGTACAGCACAATGATGGTCGCGGACCATGCAAGGGCGGCATTCGTTTTGCGCCGAATGAGACGATCGACACGGTTCGTGCGCTTGCGACGTGGATGACGTGGAAATGTGCGGTGGTGGATATTCCTCTTGGCGGCGGCAAGGGCGGCATTGACTGTGACACGCATGAGCTTTCGATGACGGAACAGGAACGTCTTTGCCGTGCGTGGGTTCGAGCGCTTTCGTCAGAGGTTGGTCCGGTTCAGGACGTTCCGGCGCCGGACATGAACACGAGAGGATATCACATGATCTGGATGCTGGATGAATATGAAGCGATTCATCGCGGCAAATTCCCCGGGTTTATTACGGGCAAGCCGGTAGGGAGCGGCGGTTCGCTGGGCCGTACGGAAGCGACGGGTTATGGTGTTATCTGCACCCTGAATGAAGCCTGCAAGACGCTGGGCATCGATATTACGAAGACGCGCGCGTCGATTCAGGGCTTCGGTAATGTGGCCTATTATGCCTGTGAACGCTATCTCAAGCTCGGCGGCAAGCTGATCTGCGTTTCGTGCTGGGACAATGCCGATAAGAAATCGTATTGCTTCAAGCGCGAAAGCGGCGTGGATATTGTCGAACTCAAGAAGATTACGAACGAGCACGGTGAGATTGACAAGGTTGCAGCAAAGGGCCTTGGCTATGAAATTCTTCCCGGCGATGCGTGGCTGGAGCAGGATGTGGATATTTTGGTTCCTGCGGCACTTGAGAATCAGATCAATGCTGAGACAGTCAACAAGATTGGCAAGAATGTGAAGATCATTGCTGAAGGCGCAAACGGCCCGACGACGCCGGAAGCCGATGAAGTCATTAAAGCTCGCGGCATTTATGTCATTCCCGATTTTCTGTGCAATGCCGGCGGCGTGACATGTTCGTATTTCGAGCAGGTTCAGTGCAACATGAACTATTTCTGGGAGAAGGATGAAGTTCTGAGCAAGCTGGATCAGAAGATGAGCGCGGCCTATCATGCAGTTCATCAGATGCATGTGGACAAGGGTGTATATATGAGAGATGCCGCATATATGATTGCCATTGATCGCGTTGCGAAGGCATGCGTTGCGCGCGGTTGGGCGATGAATTGATAACTATCTGAACACAGATTTATGATGAAATCCCCTGTATATCGATACAGGGGATTTTTTTTTAACTTAATTATTCAAAAAAAGAGGAAAATTGGTATTGCAATGTGCTATGATAGAAAACGGGCTGTAATGGTCATTTTATGACATTATCAAGAAATTGGACATTTAAAGACGTAACAGCGTTTTTGCTTGTTTTTGGAGGTAAATAATGAAGAAATCGCGTATTTTTGGCCTGTGTATTCTTGCCAGCATGATTGCTGTTGGATGTTCGGATTCCGGCGGCGGCAGCAACGATCTGGGAAAATCATGTGCAGGCGATGGCGATTGTGGCGGTGGCTACAAGTGTCTGTCAACATCAGGAACAGCTCTGGGGGAAGGTGAGAGCGGCGTCTGTGCAAAGGTGCTGGGCTCCGGCGAAGGCTGTGGTTTCGTGAACACATTTTGCGGCGATGGTCTGACGTGTGTCAATGGTCACTGCGGTACGGGCGGCGGTCAGGTTGGTCCCGGACCGGATCTCAATGCAGAACCGGGTGATATTGGATCTGCCTGTACCGGCGATTCTGACTGCAAACGCGGCAAATGCAAAGAGGGCGTATGCCGTGCCGATACTGCTCTGGGACAGGCATGCACAGAAAATGCGAATTGCCCGGAAGATGCTGAATGTCATGAAAGCATTTGCAAGAAACCCGCTCTTCTTGGAGATGACTGCCGTTCGAGTCTTGTTTTCTGCAGCACCGGCGTATGTGCACGCGGTGTATGTGCGGACAGCAGTGCCATTCTGGATTGCAATGATGAGGATGGCGATACGATTCCCGATGAGATCGAATGTGCCGAAGGCGATCCGAAAACGGGTGAAGGCTGTGAAGATACGGACGGAGACGGTACCCCGGACTACAAGGATATCGACAGTGATGGTGACACGATTCCCGATGAGCTGGAACACAACTCAGATCCTTGCCAGGAACCGGCCGATTCCGATGAAGATGGTACGCCAGACTATCGCGATCTGGATAGCGATAATAATGGCATTCCGGATGCCGTCGAAGGTTTCTGCAAGGTGATTACTGAAAGCTGCCAGCTCTATGCCGATACCGACGGCGACGGTGTGCTGGATAGTTCAGATAGTGATAATGATGGTGATCAGGTCGAAGATGTCCTCGAAATCGCCGGCCTGGTGCATCCAAAGTATGGAAATTACAGCGAACAGCCGCCTCGCGGTGCCGACTGCTACAATGCCGAGTATGATAAATGGGGATGGTTTAAGGATAAGGAAGGCATCAATCGCTTTGGCGATGGCGAGCCCGATCCCATGGGTTCGGTGGATGCACCGTTTGACTGCGACGGCGATACGATTCCCGATTACATCAGCGTGGACAGCGATGGCGATACGATTCTCGATGTGGTCGAGGATGCGGGTTTTGGCGGCAAGGATACCGATGGCGATGGTTTCTTCGATCGCTATGACTGGGACAGCGATAACGATGGACTCTCCGACAAGGACGAACGCGGTGATGGCGAATTCCCCAAAACGCACGAAGGCAATACGGTGCCGGATTTCCAGAATCCGGATGTCGACAAGGACGGTTTGGGTGACGGCAGTGAGGTTTACTGCAAGATCGGTACCTGTGGCGGTAAGCAGGTGAGCCTGAACACCGACAACAGCAACTGCGGTGAATGCGGCAAGGTTTGCGGTGATGAGCTGATCTGCATTTCGGGCAAGTGCAGCGTGTTCTGCGGCAAAAAGGATGGCGTTCAGACCGTTTCGTGCAACGGCGAGTGCGTTGATCCCGCTATATTCAAAACCGATCCGAACAATTGCGGCGAATGCGGCAAAACATGTGATGCCGGCTGGAGCTGTATCGACAGCGCGTGCACTCTGGTGTGCGAGCAGCCGATGACGAAGTGCGATGATCGCTGCGTCGATTTGACGAATGATTATAAGAATTGCGGTGCTTGCGGCACGGCATGCGCGACTACAGAAGTTTGTATACTCGAGGGCGAGGGCGAGGAGGCAAAAGCGACCTGCAAGGCATCGGATGCAGACTGTTCCTGTCCGGAAGATGATCCGGAATGTGTCGAAAAGACGGCCTGCTGGGGTTCGTGTGTCGATCTCAAAAATGATGCTGCGAACTGCGGTACCTGCGGCGTTGCATGCGAGGCCGGCCAGAGCTGCGTGGAAGGTGTATGCCAACTCGTCTGTGCAGGATCACTGGCAGAATGCAACGGTGCCTGCGTCGAAGTGACGAAGGATAGTCATAACTGCGGCGCCTGTGGTACAGTCTGTGAAACCACGGAAGTATGTGCCGAGGAAGTGGATGGCGAAAGCGTCAAGGGCGTCTGCAAAGCATGGGATGGAAATTGTGACTGTGCAGACGGTGAAGAAAATTGTGTTGCAAAGACAGCCTGTTGGGGTGCATGCGTCGACCTGAAGACGGATGCAGCCAACTGCGGCGAGTGCGGCAAGGCCTGTGGAGATGGCGTGAAATGTGTAGATGGCGCATGTGAAACAGGCGGCAACAATACGTCGGGAGAAGAGAACACATTCTGGAGCGGTTATTATGCCGATGCCGATGGCGATAAAGTCGGTGATGCAACGGAATACACGGCGGCTCTGGCGTATGCGACGAGCATTCTCGGTAAGGAATATATTGATAAATATGGTATGCCACCGGAGTATGCCGAAATGTTCATCTGCGATCCGATGCGTGGTGCGGTTTCTGACCCCGAAACAGGTGTCGTTGGTCAGTTCGACTTCTATTTCGAACTGCCGTATCTGGGCAAGGAAACGTATGAAGATAAGGATCTTCAGAGGGATATTCTGAACTTCAGGCCGAAAGTTTCGAAGCTCGACGTTGTGTTCAACCTCGATACGACAAACTCCATGGGCGCTGACGTAAAGAACCTGCGCGAGAAGGTCGGCAAGACAATTATTCCCGCTATCCGCAACAAGGTAACGGACAGTGCCTTTGGCGTTACGCGTTTCGACGACTTCCCGACGCATCCGAGGTCGAATGATAAATACGACTTTTTGACGAGCAACGGCCTTTCGGACAAAGGCTATGGGCGTGCTGATGACTGTAAGAATACTGACAATATGAGTGTTGATGTACCTTATCGCTGTGACACTCCGTTCCAGCTGCTTGGTCGTCCCGAGATTGAAGAATCCACGGTACAGGCAAATGTCAATAAGCTGACCCTGCATCACGGCGGTGACTTCCCCGAATCCGGTTATGAGGCATTATGGCAGATCGTTCGCGGCGATGATTTTGGTGCGAATGATATGGTTTCGTGGCGTGCTGACGCAAACGATCCGACGACATTCAAAGACGGTTCGATTGCCCAGACTCCGAAATCGACAGAGCGCTGGGGTGGTGCCCAGTTCCGCAATTCGACGATGCCCGTCGTCGTTCACGTCACCGATACGACAGCGCATGACGATGATGGCAGTTTCTGTACTGCGGATGATGTGAAAGATGCTGCATTGAAATGTAAACCCTATGATCCTGAACATGTCACGAACGCCCACTATTCAAAAGCAGTTCATGCTGCCTATCAGGAAAAAGGTGCCCGTGTTATCTCCATTTATGATGGTCACGTTGCCGATTCGGCATCCATTGCCCAGCTCCCGCAGCTCATCAATACATCTGAGCAGACGAATGCCGTTGTTCCCGCCTGTGCGTTCAAGGACAGCAATAGCAACTGGATGTGCGGTCCGGGTGTTGGTACTTCTGATGACAGCAAGGCCTGGTGCTGCACGATTCCCGGTGGTGTCGCGCCTACGGGTAAAAACTGCGTTTTGAGCTATGCCATTAAGAATGGTAATCAGTTGTCGGATACGCTCGTCGATGGCGTCGATGCCCTCGTGAAATATGCGATATCGCAGGTTGCGGCCATCGTTAAGCCCGATCCCGCTGCACTGGCTGCCACACCGAGTGTCGATACTTCGTGCTTCATCAAAGAAGTTCAGGCCTTTACGACAGAGACATTCAAGGATAAGGAATATGCTGGTTACGTTGCACCTCCGGCCGAACCTGAAAAATCCTGCAATCCCGTTGCTGAACCTGAGGCATTCTCGGGTGCTGAATACCAGAATGGTTATAAGAACTTCGCCATCGGTACATCGAGCGCCGAGAAGGAAGGTGCACAGCTGAACTTTATGGTGAAGGCCGTCAATGATCACTGTGCCAAGCCGACAGAACAGACGCAGATCTTCGAGGCTACAATCGAACTGATCGATCCGTTAACGGGCATGAGCTTTGGTGAGCGCAAGGTTTCCATCGTCGTTCCGGGCGTCGGCAGTGTGGCCGTTAACTGATTCTTCGATTCCTCCGCTATTGCCTGAAGGCAATACGCGGAGGCGATTTGCTATTGCCTGAAGGCAATACGCAAATCGCTATTTTATTGCTGATAACTGATAAATATTGATAGGAATTGGAGAAAGATATGAAAAATAGAAAGAATCAGGCTCTGTATGCCTGTTTGGTTGTTGGGATTCTTGGGGCTTGTGCATGCGATGATTCTTCATCGTCCAGCAAAGAGAATCTTTCGTGTCCGGATGGTGCGGTGGTATGCGGCGGCGGCTGCTGTGCTGCCGATAAATGTGTTGATGGCGCTTGCCAGGACGGCGGGCAGATCTCTGTGGGCTGCAAGGAAACAGAGAATCTGTGCAACGGCAACTGCGTAAGCAAGAATAGCCCGCTCCATTGCGGGAACTGTGACACTGTCTGCAAGGATTATGAAGCCTGTGTGGACGGACAATGCAGTGCAAAATGTCCCAATGATTATGCGATAACTGAGGATGGAAAGTGCCTCAATCTTCAGGTCGATAATGAAAACTGCGGCGAGTTCGGTCATAAATGTGCTGATCGCCAGTATTGTTATGAAGCGAACTGCAAGTGCGGCGTGGGTTATCATGATTGTGACGGCGATGCTTCGAATGGATGTGAATCCGAGATTGCCTGCGAATTGCTTTGCGATATGGAATGCGGTGAGGCTCAGCGCTGTGTGAGCCAGAAATGCGAATGCATCAGCGGTCATTATGATTGTGACGGTGATGCCTCAAATGGCTGTGAGTCCATAGTTGCCTGCGAGTTTAGCTGTGAAGATGGTAAAACATCGTGCGGTGAGAATGAATGTTACGATTTGACTTCTGATGTCCATCACTGCGGTGGCTGTTTGTCTGAATGCAAGGCAAGCCAGAAATGCGAGAATTCCGGATGCGTCGAGGCCAAGTGCGATGATGAAAAACTAACCTCATGCTGGGGAGAATGCGTCGATTTGATGACAGACAGCAAGAATTGCGGCGAATGCGACAATGCTTGCGAAAATGGCTATGTTTGCGATGCAGGTCAGTGCAAGATTGAATGCTCCGCAGATGATGGCAAGGACCGCTGCGGTACGCTGGATTCCTGCTACGAACTGGCATCAGATCCGCGTCATTGCGGCACTTGTGCAGTACGCTGCAACGATAATCAGGTTTGCGGCGAGGGCGAAGTTCCGGAGTTGGATGAGGAAGGAAAACCTAAACTCGACGAGGAAGGCAATCCCGTCATGACCAAAGGGCCTGCCTGCGTCGATTCTGACATCACGGAGTGTACGTGTCCCGAAGATACCCCCGACTGTGGGCTGACTGATCAATGCTGGGGAAAATGCGTCAATAAACAGACGGATACCACGCATTGCGGCACATGCGGAAACGAATGTAAAGAAGGTTATGCCTGTATTGAGGGTACCTGTACTATCCAGTGCGGTGAAGGTGAACTCGCGTGCGGCGACGAATGCATGAAGCCGAGCGATGTGAGAAGCTGCGGCGCATGTGATGTGAAATGCGAAACGACACAGCAGTGCGTGACCGGCGATGAAGGCGGCTATATTTGTAAGGCTTCTTCTGAGATCACGGAAGGGTTTAGCTGCGCTTGCGCCGAAGATGACAAGGAATGTGTGCCAACCACAGAGTGTTGGGGCGCATGTGTGGACATCAAGGTTGATCCGGCCAACTGTGGTGGCTGCGGCATTGCCTGTGAAGAAGGCAAAGCTTGTACTGATGGTGTCTGTGTCGAGAAAACCGGCGAAGAATCGACGGTTAAAGTGTGTCATGGTAAAGAAGTCGATACGGCAACCGATAATGATAACTGCGGCAAGTGTCTGAATAAATGCGGCGAGAACGAAGTCTGTACGGGCGGCAAATGCATCATTCAGTGTACCGAAGAAGGCTACGATCGTTGTCTCGTCAAAGATGATGTGTATGCCTGCTTTAATACTACCAACAGCGATGCGCATTGCGGCAGCTGCGATACTGTCTGCAAGAATGGCCAGACCTGCAATGAAGGCGTCTGTGAATGTGCCGCAGGCCGCTGGGATTGCGACGGCGACGCAGCAAATGGCTGTGAATCGACGATGGAATGCGCTTGTACGCCGGGAGACAAACAGCCCTGCTGGCGCGGATCTGCTGAGACGCGTGGCAAAGGTGCATGCAAAGATGGTGAACAGGTTTGCGATAAATCCGGTAGATTCTGGGGAGCCTGCGAAGGCGGTGTGTACCCGAAGAATTATACACAGGATGATATCGGTAATGCACTCGCCGGTGACCAAAACTGCAATGGCGTGGAAGACAAGACCGAAACAGGTTTGACGCGATGTCAGTCGATGGCGGGTTCGACATCATACATCGGCTGCGAGTATTGGCCGGCATTCCTGCAGAATCAGGATGGTTTCAGTACGACGACGAACGTCTATTTCGATTTGACGCTGATCGTCAGTAACCCAAGTGATTCGGAAGATGCATATATTTATGTATTTGACGATGCAAAGAAGAGTACTTCTTTCGATGTTACCAAAATGCCTGAAGTCGCTGCAACAGAGACAAAGGTTTCTGCAGGACAGAAGTTTAAAGTTGCTCCGGGCCAAGTGGCAATTAAAACAATCGCCGGTAAACAGTATGGTACCTACGGATATGATGCCAATGCCTTCAAGGATGGCCAATCATGCAAGGATGGTGCAGAGAAACCGGCTGATGCAGCCAAATGCAAGAGCAATAAAGACAATTCAGGCGGAACAGAAGTCGGCAATTACATGATGAAAGGCTCGATGCAGAAAGCGAATGCCTTCAAGGTCATGAGCAGTATTCCGGTTGTCGTCTATCAGTTCAATCCGTATGCCAAACCCGAGACGCACTCCGCCGATGCTTCGCTGCTGATGCCGGTTTCGGTTCTTGGTAAGGAATATCTGACAATGGGATTCAATTCACGTTCTGAAGGTGATATGGCCGATAATATCAACATCGTCGCCGTCGAACCTGGTGAGACAAGTGTTGAAATCACATTGAAGGCCAAGACCGCTGACGTTGGTTCCGGTAGTGTATTGGATGCGGGTGCCAAGAAGACGGTCAAGCTGAAGCAGTACGAGGTGCTGAGTCTGTCTCAGAAATGTGATCCTAATGGGGAGCATGACAAAACGTGTAAGATCGTCAGCAACTCAACGGGTACGCATGTCAAGGCCGACAAGAAAGTCGAGGTCTTCGGTGCTGCGGGCTGCGGCATGGTGCCGACGAACGAGAACTATTGCGATCACCTCGAAGAGCTGATTTTCCCGACGAACACCTGGGGTACCAAGTATTCTGCGGTCAAGACCAAGAGACGTGCGGACGAAAAGGATTATTACTATATTCTCGCTCAGAAAGATAATACCAAGGTTACCGCAAAAGCCGGCAACCAGAATCTGCAGCTGAAGGATAAGAATGATAATCCCATTGCGAACAATACTTTAAAAGCCGGTGAGTACGGTGTGATTTATACAGAGCAAAGCTTTGATATTTCTGCAACGCAGCCGGTGATGGTAGGTCAGTTCATGGTCGGTTCCGCTCTGGCCAGTAAAATCGGTGATCCGTCGTTCATCATGAACGTACCGCGCGAGCAGTATCGTTCCGACTATACTTTTGCAGTTCCCAAGGGATATGACCAGGACTATGTCACGGTCATTGCACCGAAGAAAGCCGTTGTAAGATATTCAGGGACAATCAATAAAGTTGAGTATAATGAGAAGGCTCTGAAAGAATTGCCTGATGAGATCAATATTACGACGAATCTGGCTGGCACGACTAAGATGAAAGGTGGTCAGGGCTTCGGTGATGGTACGCATGTTTACTATTACCTGAAACTGGAAGGTGGTACGCACAAACTGACGAGCGATCAGGACTTTGGCGTCATCGGTTATGGATTCTTCAACGATACGTCGTATGGGTATCCTGCCGGTCTCGATCTGAAGCCAATCGGAAGCAACTAATTATTAGTATTGTTCATGAATGCAAAAGTCCTTTTGCCGCCTTTGGCAAAGGGGCTTTTGGTTTATTTTGTTTATCGATATATCAAAATTTGCGGCGCGTAAGTTATTAGCGCCGCACGCGGACGTATCTGCCGCAGGCAGATAGAACGCGAAATAAAAGAATAAAATAAATACTTTGAGTATCGATTAATGCATTTGTTTTGGTTATAATCAAGCGGGGTTTTATGACCTTATATGGAGGATATGAATATATGTTAAAAAGAACGATCATTTTTGTTATGGCCTGCACACTGTCAGCTCCACTGCTGACGTCGTGCGGCGATGATTCATCCGGAAGCAAAGATAATGGCGGTGATAAGGTTTGTCCCGACAGCTGTGATACCGGTTACCATTGTGATGAATCGACCGGGTATGTGTGCGTGGCAGATGCAGCACCTGGTCCTGAAAATCAATGCCCAGCCGAGGGCTGCGGCGAAGGCAAACATTGCGACGAAGCCACGAAGACGTGCGTCGCGGACAATACTCCCGAAAAACAATGTCCGGCGGACTGCGGCGAAGGCAAACACTGCGATGAAGCCACAAAGGAATGCGTCGCGGATAGTACCCCTGACAAAACATGCCCCGATAGTTGTGATGAGGGCTTTCACTGCGATGAATCGACCGGATTTGAGTGCGTCGAGGATAGCAAAGAGGAGCAGTGTCCTGCTGAGGGCTGCGATGAAGGTTACCACTGCGATGAATCGACCGGATTCGAATGTGTCGCTGATGGTGCTGAGAAGAAATGCCCCGACGATGGCTGCGGTGCGGGTAAACGCTGTGATGAATCGACCAACTTTGAATGCGTCGTGATTCCGGAATTCAGCTGCCCAGCCAGCTGCGACGAGGGATTCCATTGCGATGATACGACCAACAGTAGCTGCGTTGCGGATGATGATCCCCAAAAAGTGGGCTGTCCTGCATGTGCTGATGGGTTCAAGTGCGTGATGGATTCCACCAACGAAGACGGTGAAACCGTTCCAGGAACTGGCGGAAAATGCGTTAAGTTTGACGATGAAGGCAATATCGTCAAGGACGATGATGGCAATGATGTTCAGGGTTGTCCTGTATGTCCCGCAGATTCACACTGCGACGAAAACTTCAAATGTGCGAATGATGGTTATGTCGAACCGGATCCGAATGCATGCTCTGGTGACGAAAAGCGCTGCGATGGCGATGTTTTGATGGTATGCGGTGAGGAAGGCGTTTTTGTCGAAGGTGAGACGTGCGGTTCCGAAGAAAATCCCAACCAGAAGTGCTTCATGAATGAGGAAGGCATTTGGGGGTGTTTCGATTCGGAATGTACTCCGGGCGAGACCAGATGTTCTGATACTGTTGTGATGATTTGCAATGATTCGCACAAACTGGTTGCCGGTGATGACTGCGCCAGCAAGGAGGAAACACCGATTTGCGAGCAGGGCGATGGCCATGCGGAATGTATCGCGAGCTGCACCGAAGGAGAAAGCAAATGCCTGGACAACAAGGTGATGGTATGCGGTGCGGATGGTCTCTTTGCGATGAGCAGCGAATGCGATGCGGCAAAATCGGCCTGTATCATCAATGATAATGGCGCTCCGGAATGCAAGGATTATGAGTGTTCCGGTGAAGTCAAGAAATGCGACGGCGATAAACTGCTGCAGTGCGATAAAGGCTGGTGGACGGAATTTTCGGATTGTGCAGCATCCGGTTATGTCTGCAAGACCGAAAGTGATACGAATGCTATTTGTGCAGTCAAAAATTGCGATGATGGCCAGAAAAAATGTTCCAACGATTATCTGATGGAATGCTCTGGCGGCGAGTTCAGCAAGGTTGCGGAATCCTGCCAGAACAGCGGCAAGAAGTGCGTCGAGGAAAACGGCAGCTCGTTCTGCAAGGAAATCAAAGTTGCCCAGCAAGGTACCGATACCGATGGCGATACGATCATCGATGCGCTCGAATGCCATCCGGAAGATACGGAGCTTGGTTTTACAGAACCAAATGAGCCTTGTGTCGACAGCGACGGCGACACGATT
>JAFRYG010000087.1 GCA_017441205.1 Pseudomonadota bacterium | reverse complement strand
CTACTCATTTCGTCTCTTTTGCCTATCGGCAATCGACTCATGATTAGCCTTTGTTCACTGGGCTCTGCGAGTTTTACCGTTCACCGAACGCTAAAACTCTCGGCCCCCCGCACGCTTCTTTGTCCTGCCGTAGTTGCGGGTCGAATGTCCATCCCTGGACATGCCTCCCTCGCCTCTCGCCGCCGTCCATGGCGGCGTAGTGATTGTGATGAATACCAATATGGATATTCGAAATCAATGCAATAACGCGTAGTCGTTAGAGGTTAGTGGTTAGTGATGCCTTGCGAACTGAGGCGAATTGTTTGGATTCGGTGATGCGGGGGGCGTTGCGGGGGCTAACTCCCCCGCAGTGGGGGTAGCTGCGTATTGGCTTGCCAATAGCAGCGCAGGGGGCGGCTGCCCCCAAACAAAAACAATTACCCCGGACAATTACGGCAAAGCGATGATGATTTCGACGCGGTCGTTGAGCGGCCGGTCGGCCTTATTCTTTTCGTCGTAACGCTGTGTTTCCTTGCCTTTGGCTGTCGTCATCATACGTTTGTATTCGACGCCCTGGCTGATCAGGTAATCGCGGGCGGCGTCACAACGGCGCTGGCTGACCTCGAAGTAATTCTTGGTACTTTTCTGAACATGGCCCTCGATGATAACCGTGGCATCGGGGTATTTTTTGATCAGTTCTGCGATTCTGCGCAGTGCGTCGAGTTTTACCGGCAGAATGTCGGTTTTATTCTTTTCGAAGGCAGCAGCAAGGACGATCACTGTGCTTCTGATATCCGTAAAGACGTAAGAGGGGCCGACGATGCTCTGAGCTTCGGTAAAGATGGCTTTCTGACGTTCGGCTGATTGTGCGGAAAGCTGTTTTTTATCGAACGCCGGTTTGGCCTGTTCATAGGCTTTGGCAAAGAGCAGACGGGCTTCTTCGGCCAGGGCACCTGCGGTTTCTCGCTGTCCGGATGCGCTTTTTTCACCGGCTTCCTTGAGCTTGGCTTCCGCCGCTTCAAAAGTGTCTTTCTGGGTGAGCGGGGCTTCCACGCCGACGGCCTTTTCGCGTTCGGTAATGGCGACCTGGATTCTGTGCTCCACATTGGCTGTGTCGGAATCGGAAATATTTGCTTTCATCAGTGCGATGCTCTTTTCCAGACCATCCTGTTTGGCCTGGAGCGTTTCCGTCTGAAGCTTGAGTTCCTGAATTTCCTTTTCGGCAGCGGCTTTTCTGTTTGCAGCATCGTTCATGCTGGCTTTTGCCTTGGCTGTGGCATACTGACGCTGACCAAGTGCAGCATAGGTCTTGGCTTTCGTCATTTCATTGTCCTGCCAGGCGCTGATGGCTTTGTTTGTCAAATCCGTGCAGACTTTATAGGCATCAGGGGCTGCACCGTTAATCTGGGCAGATTCTTCGCTGCTGCGGAGGGTTTCGAGCTGTACGAGTTCAGCAGGTTTTTCCTGAGGACCGCATGCGGTCATGCTCAGAGCTGCGAGTGCGCTGCAAAGAACGAGATGATAGATGGGATTTCTTTTCATATATGCTCCTGCTGAAATTACTTTTTGAGGCTGTTGATTTTTTCCTGGAGAATCGATTCTTCGGCAGTAAGCTGCTGAACCTGTGCATCAAGCTTGCCGTATTCGGCTTTGAGCGCCTTGAGCTGCGTTTCGGCTTCGATGGCGCCCTTCATGGCAACGTCGCGAGCCATGGATGCTTCGACAAAATCAACGTAGACACCGATTTTCAGCACGAGACTCTTGACCTTATCGACTTCATCCTTGCCAATCAGAATAAGGGATTCATCTATCCAGCTCGCAATTTGCGACATTTCTGTGTTGTATCTCGATGGATCGCCCGTCTTGATTTGCTCGACGCGGTTCTGATACTGACGGATTTCATCCCGATATGTCTGGATGTTCTGGGCCAGTGCCTGCACCGATGGCAAGCTGATAAAAAGCGCCAGCCCAAGCAGAATGGTTCTGCCTGCAAGTTTAAGATGTTTTGTCATAATGCATGAACTCCTTATTTGGATTTGATGGGGGCCGCCGGTTTCCCGAATAAAGGCAGCTATAATCGTTACGAAAACGAACTTTGGCAGATTATAACGCTTTAAAGATTATTTCAAGGAAATGAACAGCCCATGTGCTTGATTACTTGACAGAAATGGCTTTTTGGGTTCAAATAATCATTTGTTATGGTTGGGATAAGTTTCCCATGTTGCGTATTTTCTTTAGCTTAGGTGAGTTGTTCCATGACTGATGAGTCGAGTCCTTCGCGTCCTATTCGTACAACGACAGCACGCAGGGGTGCACGACGGGGGCTTCGTCGTTCCAAGACTCTTGCAGTGCGAGGGCTGACCCGGGAGAAAATCGAAGAAGCTCAGCTCATCTTCCAGGCTTTTGAACAGTTCAGACCGCGTTCCCGTGGTGATTGCCGAAATGCCCCTCGCCCATGTCCATGGGTTTCGTGCAAATATCACCTCTATCTGGACATCGTTCCTCAGTCCGGATCCATCAAGATGAATTTCCCCGATCTCGAAGTTTGGGAAATGACGGAAACGTGCGCTCTTGATGTCGCGGATCGCGGCGGTATCACCCTGGAAGATGTCGGCATGCTGTTAAACCTTACGCGCGAGCGCATCCGACAGGTTGAACGCAGCGGCATCGATAAGCTGCGCGCCGCCCTCGGTGACGAGGCCGATGATGACCTCTTTATGGAGGATGAGTCGGATGATGAGGATTCCGAATACGATTATGATGAGGAAGATTCCGATGATTGAGATCGTCTCGGGAACTTTGTGGTAAGAAAGACGGCGTTGGCCGTCTTTTTTTGTACTGGTTTCGGGCGCTATTGCCCGTATTCGGGCAATACGCCGCCCGTGCGCCGGCTATTGGCAAGCCAATACGCCGCCGCATGCTTTAACCGGTGTCATCCTGTGACCAGATCTCCATACATGTCCTCAGCTTTTGAAAATTGGACTCGCGAACGGTTCTCCCATCGTGGATATTGAAATTCAGACAGTGCTCGGGCATCGGTTCGCTGGCTGCAATTGCTGAAATGCGGCTTTTTCGGATAAATCCGAACAGTTTGTCGAGTGGCTGCGTGTCGAGGGGGACGGCAAAATCGGAAATCCATACGATTCCCTGCGGCTGCTGGCGGCGAATGATCTTAAATATGGCCTGAACAGCCTGATTCAGATCTGGCGTCGGTGTATTGGGGGGAAGCGAGGTATTCTGCAGTTTGCATCGTCTGCGGATAAAAAATGTCAGTAACTTGAGATAGGGCTTTTTGAGAAGATCTGAGGCTTTGGCAGGGTGATTTCGTTCAAGTTCTGCTGCAGCAAGATCCGCAGCAGCCCAGCAAATGAGCCCTCTCAAATCGATTCTGATGCCATTTTTAAATGGTCTGGAAAAATCGACCTGTTTGTACAATTTGTAATCCAGATGAAGCTGTTCGGCAGCTTCCTTCCAGATGTACTCTGCTGATTCAGAATTCTGATTCGGTGGCTGCCACTCCAGCGTTTCGAGCAGCCAGCGTTCATATTTTTTTATGGCCTGATTGGGAATGAGATTATTGGCAATGATGTCTGCATGCAGTTCGTCATATACAATGATGCTGGCTGTTTCGAAATAGGCACAGCATCGTGCAAGAAAGGGGAGACAGCGGGAAATCGGATTGGTTTTATCTGGATGGAGCACCCGCATGTGAGGTCCTGCATCAATGAGCAGGAGTATCATCTGCGGCTTTTGTTCCGTTTGCTGCAAAACCGTCAGTTCCTGGCGCTTTGCATAGCCGCGCCAGCAAATTCTGCGTATGGAATCCTGGGACAGCCAGGGACGAATTCTGTCGATCTCGTCATCTCCACTGAAACGACTCGGTTTCATCCCCGACAGCAATGATGCTGGAATATGGGCAAAATGGCGCTTTTTGCATGTGAATCCGGGCAGAATCGAAAATGATTCGTTTTGTTCAATGTGGTTTTCGGAATAAAAAATGTACGTTGAATCTGTTAAAATAAGACCAATACCCAGAATTCTTCCCTTGCCGGCAGACTGAGTCCTCGCCTTGAGACGGAGAGTATGTTCGCTGTGTGGGGCAATATCGATATTCTCCGCTTTTTCATCATGGATTTGCAAATGATCAGTATGGGCAAGCCGAAATGCTTCTATTCGAATTTGCCATGGCAAATGATTTTGCAGAGTACAGCTGATTTCCGTCGTCGTATGCAGCTGCAGGGGGGAGCATCCGGTTTCCATGCTCAGGGTGAATGTGCCTGACTGGATGGATTTCCAGCAGATGATGGCTTTTGTATAAAGAATGGCCAGTAATAGTGTCGCAGCAGCTGCAGCGGCTGCGCAAAATTCTGCCAAATCGGTTTGTGAACAGGCCAGGAGAATTCCCGTGAGTATGTAGAGCAAAATGAGGACAAAAACATACCCTCTGCCCCGGTTTGTCAGATAAGGCGGATTGATGGCGGGGTTCGTCCTGAGTATGTCGGTATAATAATCAGATTTGCGCATGAATACAGGTCGGGACTTTCAACAGATTGGGCGGTAAAAAAACGCCGCATACATGTCTCTGAATAATGGAATCTGCCACGGGCAGGTTAAAAAATCCATGGGTATTCCTGTTCTCCGAAATTGCTGGATTCTGTTTGATCATGTAACGGTGGCTGCGCATTTCCAATTGCCTGCAGTTCATAGCTAAAAGATGTCATGACATGATTGAGGAGAATGCGGATTCGTGTGTCCGCTTTCTCCTCATGCATTTCTTTCATTTCATCTGCATCTTTTCATCGCTTTCGTCGAAGAAATAAGTGTGATTTCAAGTGGGAGTCCGATTTGGGCTCATTAAAAACATTTGTTTTCGTGACGTCCCCTGTGTGGATAAGCAAGTGTAGTGTGTGTGCATAATGCCGATATGTGGTTTTATAACCTACATGTGATTATATATCACCAGATAACCATTAGGGTTATCTCTGCTCCCTTCCCGCCCGCCGACCGACGCCCGAAACCCAAAATGCGCTCGTTCTTGGCACACTACCCCCTTTTCGACAATCAGTGTCGTAAAAAAAGGACATCCCGGTGTGCCTGGCATGCACAGCGCTTCAGCATTACTTTCCGCGTCCGGAAAAATGATGCTGTAAACCGCCCCCCCGGTTGTCCGTGCATTATGTCTGGGGATTTGGGGGTCAGACAAATCCGGATGAATACATTTTTCACCTCACTGAACAGGAAGGACTATTCCTTCACCCTAATGATGCCAATGAGGATGGAATTGTTTCACCTGGAATGCATTTTTTTATTCTTTGGCTGAATGGTCTGTGTATGGCGATGATTTCGTCTTGCGGTGTGTTTTGCCATATTGCCTTTTAGTATCAGGATACGTTATATTTTATGAGTTTGTGCATGTGCATAACAAGAGGAATTGGCGCATGAATGATAATTATCAGTCTGGCAAAACCCAGGCGATTGACTTGGATGAGCTGCACGTCAAAACGGCGAATCGTCCCCCCGAAATGCAAGTGAGGGGGGAGTTTGAGCTTGATAAGTGGAGCGATGATCCTTGGGCAAGTACAGAGGAGAGCCGAAAAAAACGGCGTTGGGCTGATGATGAGCGTTGGTTTGGGGATAACGAAGAAAAAAACGCTCAGCCGGAGAAAATATGGGAAACGGATGAGGAATCTTTAAAAGCTGGGTGGCACGCACCAAAGCGCGGTGACGAGCTCATTGCAAGCGAAGGATGGGATGATTGGGATAATTTTGGAGGGGCTCCAAAAGAACTTGAACAGGAACAGGAAAGCAAGGATTTTGGCGGATATCGTCGGGTTCAGGCTGCATCACAGTACGCTCAGGTAGATACGAGCAATTATGCCGATGGACGTGCGCAGCATGATGATTTGTATCGTTCAAAAGAAGCTTTTGGAACATCGGGGGTTCGGGAGCGCAAAGGGGATCCGTATGCAGATATTATGCAGCGTGAAGTCGTTCCCGTGCCCGAAATGAAACCTGTCAGTGTTTGGGATGATGATGTTCCGGATAAAACAAATAAACCTGTCAATGATGAGGAAGATATGAGAGCTAGCGCTAAAATATCGAATCTGGCTCAGGGAGGGGATGATATCCCTGGTGTTGCAAGAGCGTCGATTATCATTTTTCAGGCAGAGACCGAACCGGTCGTGTTTGAGTTGAAAAAGATTACAACGTCCATTGGGCGTGGTCTGGACAATATGGTTATTTTGAATGACCAGTTTGCCAGTCGGCATCATTTGACGATTAAGTATGTCGGTGGACGATTTGAACTGTTTGCACTGAGTATTGACAATATGGCGAGTGTCAATGGGTATCCCATTAGCCATATTGTTCTGAAAAATAATGATCAGATTGAAGTCGGTGCGACGCGGATTAAGTTTGTACTGGGGCCAATTTCTGACGAACAGATGCGTTTGACGGCTCCGACCAATGGTCGTCCTGTACATCTGGATCCACCACCTCAGGAAATGCGTTCTCCAAAGACGACTCGAAAGAATCTCATTCTGCTCATCGCAGTAGTGAGTGTTATCGTATTTTTTATGATAGCCGGTTTGGTTATTATGGCTGTGACGAAAGTCGATACGCCGCCAGAGGTGGTTTCGAGTGCAGATCAGGCCGATGATCTTGAAATGGAGAATGCCCAGGATGAAGAGCCTGTCGTTGTCGAAAAAGAAAAGATCAAGCTTAGCAACACGGAAAAATCTCTGCTCGATGGTATGATCGAGGCTTATGGATTGACGGTTTCGAATTATCACAGCACAAACAGCAGCGTTGTGGGTGAACATGCTGAAATTAAGCTGGAAAGTACCCCCGAAGGTGCGAGGATATACAATTCCGACGGATCTCTTCGCGGAACGACACCCTACAAAATATCTGAGAAATACATCGGGGATTACAAGGAAACCTGGACGGTTCGCAAGGATGGGTATCTCGATCAGAAAGTTGATATCATTTATTCCGAGAGCGTCTCAAAGAAGGTGGAACTTGAGTCCGAGGTGAAGGAAGAGGTTAAACCTGAAGTGCCGGAACCGGCTGCAGCCCCGGTCAAAAGAAAGCCTAAACCCAGACCCAGGCCCAGACCCAGACATGATGATGATGATGATGAGGGCAGTTCCGGCAGAATTCAGATATAGCATGGCAGTTTCCTGCATCTATTGGGATAGTGCAGGAAAACAAGCCATTTGGTTTGGTTGAATCATGATGAATTTTCCTTTGTGGGAAACGCTTGTAAAGCGGTCACAGGCCCTTGCTTCGGTGAGGGCTTTTTATTGTGAACGCGGATATCTTGAAATAGAGTCCCGATGTATGCGTCTGACCGGGGCGACAGATCCCTATATCGAGAGTTTTAAGACGCACTGGGGTGAAGATAATGCCCCATATTATCTTCAGACCTCCCCTGAATATGCGCATAAAATCCTTTTATCCCGCTACCGAAAACCCATCTATGAAATTGCCAGGGTCTTTCGCAATGAACCTCACGGGGCGCTTCATCGACGCGAGTTTACTTTGCTCGAATGGTATCGTCCGGAAGCAGATTACTGCGATATGATGGATGAAACAGAAAAGCTCGTGCGATGTGTGAGTGAGTCACTGGGGTGTACTGAATGGCATTCGAATGCCCGCGAGAATTGTCGTGCCATTGCCTGCAGCATGCCTTTTGAACGGCTGACGGTAGCCCAGGCGTTCGAACGTTATGCCGGTTTTTCGCCAATTGGTTTGGACAAGCGGGAACTCGCAGCAAAAGCTTTGGCATGTGGTTCTCGTGTGCGCGAGGATTGGAGCTGGAATGATATCATGAACTGCGTTCTGGTCGATCGGGTTGAGCCGCATCTTGGCATGGAAAGACCAACATTTTTGATGGATTATCCTGCCTCAATGGCCTCTCTGGCTACTGTTCGGCATAATGATGAAGGTGCTGTTGCAGAGCGCTTTGAGCTCTATATTTGTGGCATTGAACTATGCAATGGCTACTCTGAACTCAATGATGCACAGGAACTTCGCAGGCGTTTTGAACTGGATAACAAAGAACGGTTACAGCTGGGGCTGGAGACGCTTCCTCTGGACGAAGGGCTTCTTGAAGCATTGCCTTCGTTGGGCAAGTTGGGGGGAAATGCACTTGGATTTGAACGTTTGCTGATGCTTTGCCTCGATTTGGATGAAATGGGGCAGGTTATGATTGAATGTTAATAAAAGCCCTGGCCGTATGGGGGTATCCATAGGCCAGGGCCGGGAGGGCGTATGGCGGCATTTGCCGTCATAGCCCGATTGTTTTGACGTGCGAAGCAGTCAAAACCACACAAAAAAACTCCCCCTGAATTTCAGGAGGAGTTTTGAGAATCATGGCATGACAGGGGGTTATGGAGTGATGGTTCCCTGGGCGTTGCTGCCGATCATGCGCTGATTATTTTCGTTGTAGATATAGGCAATTTTTTCGTTGGATCTGACGATTTCTGTATCAGCGGTTTTACCATTGATGATTTCGTTCAAATCCTCGGCCTTGCTCTTGATCTGACCGGCCTTTCCTGCAGCGGATGCGACAGGTGCGCTGGCAGATGGAGCTGCAGCAGATGCGCCGGATGTTGCGGCATCAGGGCTTCCCTTCGTCGTTCCTGCGGTCGTTTTGATCAGTGCTTTGGCAAACTGCCGGATGGATTCATTGACCAGGATACCGCACTCTTCAAATGTCTTGTAGCGGCTGCAGTCGAGGACAATACCAATGGCATACCCAGGTTTTCCGCTGGCACCAGCGCCGCCGCCGCCGCCGCCGCT